>JAIRUB010000115.1 GCA_031254635.1 Prevotellaceae bacterium
TGTTTCCGTTTATACAGATGGCACAAAGATATAACAAGCAAATCAATTATGAGAAAATGTTGCAAAAAAACAGCCTGAAATTTGAGCACTTGAAGCCTTCGTCTATTTTTCAGCCTGAATTTTGGGCATTACTCCTATCTTTGTGATTATAAATCAATATAGAAAAAATTGTAGATAGCAAAAAACGTATCAAATGAAAAATTCAAAACAGTTACTGAATATCCCTAAGAAAAAAGAGCCGAAGGTTTGCTTCAGCTCTACAGTGGTAACAACAACTTATCACTTAAACTTTACTTTTAACTTTACCGCCTGACAAAGTCCGAGGCAACTTTATTTTACGACCACCGTTCTATTTATTATTTACTATTTTTATTGTTTTTCGGCTTTTTGGCGTTTGGTTTCCGACATCCGTTGATAATCATCCGCCGAAGTAACAACAATCTTATCAATATGGCGCATACCTGTACCAGCAGGAATTAAGTGCCCACAAATAACATTTTCTTTCAAGCCTTCCAAATAATCTTCCTTGCCGTAAATAGCAGCTTCGCTCAACACCTTAGTTGTTTCCTGGAAAGAAGCAGCCGACATAAAGCTGTTGGTACGTAAGGCCGCACGGGTAATTCCCTGCAACACCTGGCTCGAAGTAGCCGGCATAGCATCGCGCGCCTGCACAGCCTTCTTATCTTTACGTGTAAGCTGAGAATTTTCGTCGCGCAATTTACGCGCCGTAACAATTTGCCCTGCTTTCATATTTTGTGAATCGCCTGAATCAATAACTACTTTCTTATCGAAAATAAAGTCGTTTTCCTGCATAAATTCCCATTTATCCACCAACTGCTCTGCCAAGAAACGAGTATCGCCCGGGTCAACAATTTCTACCTTGCGCATCATCTGACGAACAATAACTTCAAAATGTTTGTCATTAATTTTCACCCCTTGCAGGCGGTAAACTTCCTGTATTTCGTTTACAATATATTCTTGCACCTTGATAGGCCCCTGAATAGTCAGGATGTCTAAGGGAGTAATAGCGCCATCGGACAATGGGATACCTGCACGCACATAGTCGTTTTCCTGTACCAAAATTTGTTTGGACAGAGGTACTAAGTATCTCTTCTCATCACCTAATTTAGAACGGACAGAGATTTCGCGATTACCGCGTTTAATCTTACCCATAATAACTTCGCCGTCGATTTCCGATACTACGGCAGGGTTGCTTGGGTTGCGGGCTTCAAACAATTCGGTTACTCGCGGCAAACCGCCGGTAATGTCACCTGATTTACCAACAGCACGGGGAATTTTCACCAAAATCTGCCCAGAGCCTACCTTGTCGCCCTCTTCTACTACAATATGAGCGCCTACAGGCAAATTGTACTGTTTAATTTCAGCACCCTTGGCATCCAATATGCGAACAGCGGGGTTACGTGACTTATCGCGTGATTCTATAATCACTTTTTCACGATAACCGGTAGTTTCATCGGATTCTTCACGGAAAGTTGAACCTTCGATTACGCTGTCGAAAGCAACCTTACCGGCAAATTCCGAAATAATAACAGCATTATAGGGGTCCCATTCGCAAATGAGGTCGCCTTTTTTCACGTTCACACCATTTTGTAAATACAATTGAGCGCCGTAAGGAATGTTGTGGTGATACAAGGTTATACCTGTATTGTTATCGACGATACGCATTTCAGCTAAACGGCCGATTACAATATCCACTTCGGAGCCATCGTCCGATTTACGGCGAACCATGCGGAGTTCGTCAATTTCGAGGCGGCCGTTGTAACGGGCTATTAATTTATTATCAGTAGCAATACTTGAGGCGGTGCCCCCAACGTGGAAAGTACGTAAAGTCAACTGTGTTCCGGGCTCGCCGATTGATTGTGCAGCAATCACACCCACAGCCTCGCCCTGTTCTACCATGCGACCGTTAGCCAAGTTACGTCCGTAGCACTTACTACACACGCCCTTCTTCGATTCGCAGGTTAGCACCGAACGAATTTCTACCTGTTCAATAGGCGATTCTTCAATGATTCTTGATATATCTTCGGAAAATTCCTCACCGGCAGCCACAATCAACTCGCCGGTCATCGGATGATACACATCATGTACGCTGGTACGGCCAAGGATACGTTCATAGAGCGATTCCACCACCTCGTCATTATTTTTGATAGCCGAAGCCACCAATCCACGCAAGGTTCCACAGTCCACTTCATTAATAATTACATCTTGTGACACGTCAACCAAACGACGGGTCAGATAACCCGCGTCAGCCGTTTTGAGCGCCGTATCGGCCAAACCTTTACGCGCACCGTGGGTTGAAATAAAGTACTCCAACACCGACAGTCCTTCTTTAAAATTGGCCAAAATCGGGTTCTCAATAATTTCAGCGCTGGTAGCGCCCGACTTTTGAGGTTTAGCCATCAAACCACGCATACCGGAAAGCTGACGAATCTGTTCTTTAGAACCACGAGCGCCGGAATCCAACATCATATACACAGAGTTGAAACCTTGCTTGTCGGCCGACAGTTGTTTCATCACCGTTTGTGTCAGGTTAGCGTTGGTGTGCGTCCATGTATCAATAATTTGGTTATAACGTTCGTTGTTGGTAATGAACCCCATGTTATAGTTATTCATTATTTCCGCCACTTCTTTATAACCTTTTTCTACCAACTGTTCTTTCTCTGCAGGTATAATTACGTCGTCTAAGTTAAAGGATAAGCCGCCACGGAAAGCCATCTGGTAACCGAGGTCCTTAATATCGTCGAGGAACTTTGCGGTAACAGCTACACCTGCTAACTTCAATACAACGCCGATAATATCGCGCAATGATTTCTTCGTTAAAACCTCATTGATGTAACCGGCTTCTTTCGGAACGTGCAAATTAAAAATTACACGGCCTACGGTAGTTTCGATGATTTCCTTTTTCACCTTACCATCGGGCTGATTCACAGGAACAAGCACTTTAATAATGGAATGAAGGTCAACTGCCTTTTCATTGTAAGCAATCACTACTTCTTCGGATCCGTAGAAAATACGGCCTTCGTCCTTGGCAGCCTTGCGTGCCTTGGTGATGTAATATAATCCCAACACCATGTCTTGCGAAGGCACAGTAATAGGAGCGCCGTTGGCAGGGTTCAAAATATTGTGTGAACCCAGCATCAATAATTGTGCTTCAAGGATGGCTGCATTGCCCAAAGGCAAATGTACTGCCATTTGGTCACCATCGAAGTCGGCGTTGAAAGCCGTACAGGACAATGGGTGCAGTTGAATTGCCTTTCCTTCGATTAGTTTAGGTTGAAAGGCTTGAATACCCAAGCGATGAAGCGTAGGTGCACGGTTCAACATCACAGGGTGTCCTTTCATCACATTTTCGAGAATATCGAAAATCACCGGGTCTTTGCGGTCAACTATTTTCTTGGCCGATTTCACGGTTTTCACAATACCGCGTTCAATCAGCTTACGAATAACAAATGGTTTGTATAGCTCGGCTGCCATATCTTTTGGCAAACCGCACTCGTGCATTTTGAGTTCAGGGCCTATCACAATTACCGAACGTGCAGAATAGTCAACACGTTTACCTAAGAGGTTTTGGCGGAAACGTCCCTGCTTACCTTTCAAGCTATCGGAAAGCGATTTCAAGGCACGGTTGGCTTCCGTTTTTACAGCGTTCGATTTGCGCGAATTGTCGAACAAGGAGTCAACAGCTTCCTGCAACATACGTTTTTCATTACGTAAAATCACTTCCGGAGCTTTGATTTCGATTAAACGTTTAAGACGATTATTACGAATAATTACACGGCGATAAAGGTCGTTCAGGTCGGATGTTGCAAAGCGGCCGCCATCCAATGGAACCAAGGGGCGCAGTTCGGGCGGAATTACCGGAACAACGCGCATAACCATCCACTCCGGTTTATTGATTGCTTTGGATTCACGGAAAGCTTCCACTACGCTCAAGCGTTTCAATGCGTCGGCACGGCGTTGTTGAGAAGTTTCGGTATCGGCCTTGTGGCGCAAGTCATACGACAGTTCGTCAAGATTCAGGTTGCGAAGCATAAGGTCAATAGCTTCAGCGCCCATACCGGCAATAAATTTGTTCGGGTCGGTATCTTCCAGCAACTGGTTATCTTTCGGTAAATTTTCTACGATTTGCAGGTATTCGTCTTCCGTAAGGAAATCATATTCTTTAATCCCATCAACGGCTTTCACACCCGCTTGAATAACCACATATCGCTCGTAGTAGATAATCGCTTCGAGTTTTTTCGAGGGAATACCTAACAAATAAGCAATTTTATTAGGCGTTGAGCGGAAGTACCAAATATGCGCCACCGGAACTACCAGTGAAATATGGCCTGTGCGCTCACGGCGTACTTTCTTTTCGGTAACTTCAACACCGCAACGATCGCAAACAATACCGCGATAACGAATACGTTTGTATTTACCGCAATGGCATTCATAGTCTTTAGGCGGACCGAAAATACGTTCGCAGAACAAACCGTCACGTTCGGGTTTGTAGGTGCGATAGTTGATGGTTTCAGGCTTGAGTACCTCACCGCTTGAGTGCTCCAAAATTTCTTCGGGAGAAGCAAGGCCGATGGTTATTTTGTTAAAGTTCGTCTTCTGCTTACTTACTTTTTTCTGTATCATATATCAATTATGAATTACGAATTATGAATTACGAAATTATTCCATACGGAGACTTAAACCAAGTCCACGCAGTTCGTGCAAAATTACATTCAATGCTTCGGGAATGCCCGGTTGCGGCATAGGCTCGCCTTTTACGATTGCCTCGTAGGCGCGTGAGCGTCCCGTAACAT
>JAIRUB010000134.1 GCA_031254635.1 Prevotellaceae bacterium
AAAAATCTAGCCGCTTGATTGAATATCATTAAAGATGTTGCTGATGAACTCGTCAACCCGTTCTTCGTTACTGCGATAGGCCTCTATACTGTCCACCATCGGCAGCAAAGCCTCCAGCAGCGTTACGATTTTTTGGTAGTTAAGTATGGCTTGATTAAGCTCTGTGATTTTTGAGTTAAGTATCTGCTTGCATATCTCGTTACATTCTGAATTGGCTTCGCGGGTTTGGAGTTCTTCCATGCTTTTCATTTCGGCAAGTGTAAAATGCGCGTACTTCATTACCACGATATTCTTCAAGATGCTAATATCACGTTCATCATAGTAGCGGTATCCGTTCTCGTGGCGCTTAGGTGAAATCATACCTTCTTTCTCGTAGTAGCGTAGCGTATCGGCAGATAACCCAGTCTCTTTTGTTGTCTGCCTAATCGTCCACTTCATATGCAGCCCTCCTCCAGTTAAAGTATAACATTGGAGTATGCTCCAATGTCAAGTAGTTTTTTTATCACCCTAAACCTACATAAGGAGACTGCTCAACGGTAGGTATGTGTGCCTGCCTTTTTTTGTTTTTCTATTGTATAAAAGTTACAAAATCGTAAAATAATTTTCTTCTACTCCTAGAAATTCTAGGAGTAGACTTTTTTCACTATGCGATTGTTTTATGCGTAGAAAAGGTGAGCAAATAAAACGCCTGTATAAAGGGCATGGAAGAGTCAGTATTGGATGGTGAATTACCTAGTTGCCTTGCCGTGCTGGGTGGATACTCCTAGTTTTTTTGGGAGTACAGCTTATGAAAGTTGTGGTATAATCTGTGCTAAGGAAAGTAGAAGAGGTAAAAGCATGAGAGAAAACAGAATGTTACTGTATACAAGGGGGGATTGTTTTTTAACCTGGCAAAAGCAAAATAAATCTATTAAAAAAAATTATTAAAAAGGAGAAATTACAATGAAAAAAACTACTAAACTATTGGTGATTCTTATTGCAGTATTACTTATCAGCAGCTTTTCGACTATCGGCGCTTCGGCATTAGGGCCATCCCATCTTTCAGACCCTGGGCCTACAGTAACAATTATGACGCCTTATGGCCCAATGACATTCCGGTTATGTAGCTGCTATTGCCATGATGGCATAATTCCATCTTCTTGGTATCACCCATATATCCCGTGTTATTGCAAATGGAACGACCCCAACTCTGGCTTTGGCTCCAGCTTTGGAAATAGCAATCTTGAAGCTTACAAATTCGAATCAACAATACTCACGGATAAAGCCGCCCGCCCGTTTTTCGCATACGAAACCAAAGAAGGCATTGAGCTCTACCCTGTTGATGAGGAATTTGAAAAGGTTATAGCCGAAAGCGGCTTTAAGTTCTCGCCCTACGAAAAATACCTGCAAACTTTCTCGGCTGCAGCCGATAAAAATTGCAATGAGTATTTGAATATTGAAGACGGGTTGGCACTGCAAAAAGCCGACCCCGGCCAGATTGCTGAAATAGTGAACAAAGCCCCTGTTAAAAACACAAACTGCAACACTGATACTCGTACTTTTCGATTAAAATATTCGACTATAGTTTTCACAAGTACTTATGACGAGTTTGGCTATTTAGTTGGTATAGCGGTAGTAATTGTGCAAAAAACCAAACCACCCGGGCAAAACAATTACACGGTTTTCTTTGCGCCCCAGCAAAACACTCTTGATATCGGCGACACGCTCTTAGTGGATGTAATGCTTTTGGGCGACAAAAACTATACCCAGTTGGCAACAGAAATTGCTTATGATAACAATTTGCTACAATATGCCGGCTACGAGAACCCGGGGGGCTGGATAACATCTTGTACCCCGGCAGGCAGCAAAATAGCGTTGCGCAGCGTGCCATCCATGAACATGGTTATTGGCGCCCCCTGCTCACCCCCTGTTAGGCTAATTACGCTAAAATTCATAGCCAAAGAGGGTATTAGCGGGGAAAGTGTTCGCGCTAATTTAGGCTTTGCCTCAATAGCAGTGTCCCCCCCGGCAGGAACGACGGCAGCAACCGCCCTCGGGGCCCCTGCGAGCATTATTATAAAGCCGGGGGGGCATACCTGCCAGTATTGCGTATGCCATCTATCGTGGGAACCCTGTTACCACTATTGCTGCTTCAATTTCGATGACTTTTGGCGAAAGGGGCTTTTTGACAAAATCAATATAATTGATTACGACAAAATCGCCAAGCTTGACATCCACCAGAGCTGCAAATACGAATCAACCATCCTAACAGACGAATCCGCCCGCCCGTTTTTTGCACTCGAAACCAAAGAGGGGTTTGAGCTTTGCCCTGTCGATAAAGAGCTGGAAAAGGATTTGGCCGAAAGCGGCATCAAGCTCGCGCCTTATCAGAAATACCAGCAAACGGTTTTAGCTGCAATCGATAAAAATGGCGATGTGTTTTTGAGCATGGAAAGCGGGTTGACACTTCAAAAAGACGACCCTGAACAGGTTGTCAAGATAGTGAGCATATCCTCAACATTTATGGGCAATACCGAATTTAGGCGTGTTTATGCGGAGGGCCATTATTTTTGGGTTTGGATCTTCTACGACCCTTGGGGCAGGGAGATTGGTGAGAGAATTGTGATGATGATCTACTGAGGCTTTGCACTATTGGGATAATCGGTCATAACATTGCCACGGCGGTAATGCGGATAGTTAAATGTTTTGTCTGCACATAATATGCTCGAAATTGCACGGAAATTTATGTGCAAAATCAAGTAAATTATGTGCAGGCATTTGCCTGCAACTCCAAGATTTTTTAGGAGAACAGCTTGCGTTTGCCATGGTATTATCTAAGCACTAAAAAGTGAAATTGATAAAAGTCTGTGAAAAATTAGTACGTAAAGGGTGGTTTTCTTGAAATGAAGTAGGTAGCACACAAGAATAATTAATTAAAAGGAGAAATTTACTATGAAATGGATTTTTAAAAATACTCTAAAATCAACAATTGCGGTTATGCTAATACTTGTGTTGATATTTTCAGCTACAGCAACTTCCTTTGCATGGTTCATATGGAGCCATAAAACTTCTGCTACAGAGGCGTATAAGGGTATCTCAAATTTACAGTTAAGTACCGATGAGAAGAATTTATTGAACAGATGCACAAAGTTAATAGATGACCCGTTTATGCATAAAACTACTACTGGGATAAAATTCAAATTTAAATGCTATAATAAAAATGACAATCTTTATTGTGGCGGAACTTTTCACGGTGAGGATAATTACTTTTTAACGCAAAAATACTTATATGAACTGGCAATAAAATTGCTTGATAGCAATAATTGCGTAAATGCGAATGATATAGGGATTTTCGTTGATAATTTCCGTAATGATTTTCTAATAAGACATGGACTTTTTGATCCAAATATTTTAGAAAATTATCAGTTAAGAGCAAGGGTTGCGGTAATCGAAAATACTAAGATAATTAAAAACCTACTCAATTATCAAGTTACGGCATGTCAGAATGAAAATACGCCTAAGAAACGTTCAATCAAAGTTATGGGGTTTCTTTGCCATCAGGCCGGCGATTGCTTTGCTCATCGTACAATAATTAGCGGCAGCCAAACAACCGGTACCCAATCAGGAAGTGTAATATTGGCAGATTTCACAACATACCTGCCGGAAAGATTTACTGCAACAAAAAGTGTTGTAAAAAAGATTTTAACAGCTTATAACAATGCACTATTGTGGCGCAATAATGGTAGCAGTCCGATTCCCAATGTGTACGCTAAATTTGATAATGACTGGATGAAATATTATCAAAATAATGGTATTGCAAGAACTATGTCATGGTTCGATGCTTACTATGCAGAATCAGCTGAGATCCCACAAGGGGCGGGAGTAAACGCTAGTCTTAAAGACCCAAGCTTGTTTGATAAATTTGAAACCCTTGATCCCGGTACCGCTTACACCTTCGCGGCAACTATTTTTACGGATGAATCTGCTTACCCATTTTTTGCGTTTGAAACTAAAAATGGATTGAATTTGTATGCGGCAGGTTATGACTTAGAAGAAGATTTGATAGATGGAGGCATAAAGTTATCCCCATATGAGAAATACGCTCTGACGATTTCAGTTTTGTTTGATAAGGATAACGATGCATTTCTTGCTATCGAAGGCGAAATAAAAAATCTAAATACTGATTCTGGACAAGTTGCCGAAATAGTAAAAAAATATTCCGATCCTTCTTTACTTAAGCCAGAGACCAGTTTCCTTGACTATGAATTTGTGGTACGTTTTGACAAGGATAATACTTGCTCACTCGTTTGCATTTTACATGATGAAGAGTTTCAGATAATAAAGGAAGTTGTTATTAATGAAACCAAAGATTATCCAAGTGTTGAACCCCCCCAACAGCACAATTACATTGTTTCCCTTGCGCCTGACCAAACTACTATCTATGCTAGCGATACACTCTATGTAGATGTAATGCTTTGCGGTAACATCAACTATACCCAGTTGGCTACAGAAATAGTTTATGATAACAACTTGCTGACATTCGCCGGATACGAGAACTTGGAAGGCTGGGCGGCAGCTTGCATCCCGGTAGCGGCCAATAAAGTAGCTATACGTAGTGTACCTGCAATGAACATGGTTACTGGAGCGCCCTGCTCAACCTCAGTGAGGGTAGTAACGCTAAAATTCACAGTCAAAGAGGGCTTGAGCGGAAAAAGTGCTGCCGCCAATTTTAGCTTTGCTTCAATACTTGTATCTCCCCCGGCAGGCATAACGAAATTTACTACCGCCCCCGGAACTGCTTTAAACATTAGCATCATAATACCGCATACCTGCCAGTATTGTGTATGTCACATGACTGGGGCGTCCTGTTACCACGAATGCTGCTTCTGTTTCAAAGATTTTTGTTCTAATTGGCTATTCGACGATTTCAAAATAGCTGATACCGGTACACTCGCCAAGCTTGACATCCACCAAAGCTGCAAATACGAATCGACCATCCTAACAGACGAATCCGCCCGCCCGTTTTTTGCACACGAAACCAAAGAGGGGTATGAGCTTTACCCTGTCGATGAGGAACTAGAAAAGTCTTTGGCCGAAAGCGGTATAAAGTTCTCGCCCTATCAGAAATACCTGCAAACAGCCACTGTGGCAGTGGATAAAAGTGGCGATATATTTTTGAGTGCTGAAAGCGGGTTGACACTTCAAAAAGATGACCCTGAACAGGTTGCAAAGATAGTTAGCAAAGCTCCAGTCAAATTAGGTTACATCATTTTTGAAACCAGATTGATGGTTGACCAGAATGGCAAGTACTATTTTGTTACTATCTTTTATGACTATTATGGCCGGGTAATTTATGTTTGGGTGGATATGATTAAATAGCAGTTAGGGGATGGTATAGCCGCAGCTACTGCCCGCAGGTAAAGCGCAAAATCATAGATTTTGGCTTTACCTCTGGGGAGGTGGCAGCCGCGGCAAGGTGAATGCCGCTGAAGGCGGCAGATAAGGCTCCCTGGGGGGTCTTTGCGGGGTTCCTGGCTAGGGCTTACCATAAAACCCATTCCTTAATGCCTGATTAAGCTCAGTGATTTTTGCGTTTAGTATCTGCTTGCATATCTCATTGCATGCCGGGCTGGATTCGCTGGTTTGAAGTTCTTCCATGCTTTTCATTTCGGCAAGCGTAAAATGTGCGTAC
>JAIRUB010000174.1 GCA_031254635.1 Prevotellaceae bacterium
GCTCCCATAATTTTTGCAGAAAATCATTTACCGTTGCAGTAGTCTTCGTCATACGGTCATCCAAGGCGAAAGAAGCGTAATTGGGAAATCCCATTAATTTAGCTTTTTGGTACTGCAAAGAAACTATTTTTTGCACCACTTCCTTATTATTATTGGCATTGTTGTTGTTACCCTTATATGAATATCCCATCAACATTTGCTTGCGCAAATCGCGATTATCGGCATATTGCAGGAAGGGGATACGGCTGGCAGCATCAATGGTAAAAACCCACTTGCCATCCATATCTTCGGCCTTGGCTCTTTCGGCAGCCTCCTGTATGAAAGAAGCAGGAAGCCCCGACAAGTCTTCTTCCTTATCTACCACTATGCGGAAAAGGTTATTGTCGGCCAGGACATTTTGAGCGTATTTTACCAAAAGAACAGAGAGTTCTTCATTGATTTTCCGAAGTTGCGTCTGATTTTCTTCATTCAAATTAGCGCCTGAACGTTCAAAAGCCTTGTAAGTATTCTTCAGCAAGGTGGCCGATTCGGTATCAAGGTTCAATTGTTCTCTTTGTTCATATACCGCTTTTACGCGAGTAAAAAGTTTTGCATTCAAATAAATATCATCTTTACTTTGTGCTAATTTAGGCTCTATTTCCACTTCAATAACTTGCTTTTCCGGATCGGTATCCGACAAGGCGAGGTTTGAAAATACGCCATACACTTTGTTTAATAAAGCGCCGGCACAGTCCATCGCTACAATGGTGTTTTCAAAAGTAGGTGCCTCGGCGTTTTCGGCAATTTGTGCAATATCGGCCTGTAGTTCGGCAATAGCTTTTTCAAAGGCCGGCATAAAATGTTTGTTTTTAATTTGGTCGAAAGGCGGTACGCCATAAGGAGTTTCCCATTCGGTAAAGAAGGGGTTGGTTTCAGTAGTAGAACATGCAATAATAAGTCCTGCCATAGTTAAGAGAATTAAAGAAATTTTTTTCATAATACAAATAAGTTTTGAATCAACATTAGGAAAGAAGAAAAGAGTCGGGGTGATGTGACTCGAACACACGGCCTCCACGTCCCGAACGTGGCGCGCTAGCCAACTGCGCTACACCCCGATATGAGGCTGCAAAGATAGTGTTTTTTATTGTTTTACGAAAATCATTTTTTAACAATTCATAATCAGCAAGTTGTAAAAATCATTTATTGTTTTTCCTTTTCCCCTTATGTACTGTGTGTTTGATTTTTAGAACATCAACGTCATTGCGAGGCTCTCGATTTTATCGGGAGACGAAGCAATCCTGTTCTTTACAAGTCATTTTAATTTGAAAATTTTATTTTTTTTATTACTTTTGCAAAAAATATCACCACTCTATCATGAAAGAAGATTTTTTGCATTTTATTTGGAAGCATCGTTTATTTAAAAACGACTGTTTACTCACCACTGCCGGCGAGCCGGTAGAAATTATTTATGCCGGACAACACAATACCGATGCGGGTCCTGATTTCCTGAATGCCAAGATAAAGATTGGCGGCACGCTTTGGGTGGGCAATGTGGAAATACACCAGCGCGCTTCCGATTGGGCACGACATATCCACCATGAAGATAAATCGTATGATACAGTTATTTTACACGTAGTGAAAATTGATGATGTTCCGGTGCGCCGCAGCACCGGACAGGATGTGCCTACTCTGCTACTGCAATATGATGAAGCGTCGGAAAAAGAATATGGAGACTGGCAAAACTCTACCGACTGGGTCGCCTGCTGCCGCAAAATTCACTTGGTGGATGACTTCCGTATTCGGCACTTTTTAAGCCGAACGGCCATAGAACGATTGGAACAAAAAACCGAACAAATAAAAGCAGTGCTGGAACACAGTGGCGGCAACTGGTATAAGGCTTTTTATCAACTATTGTTCCGAGCTTTCGGGTTTAGTATTAATAGCATTCCTCTCGAATTGCTGGCTAAATCAATTCCTTTTCAGGTGATAGAAAAACAACGGAAATCCTTGCTGCACACCGAAGCCTTATTGTTTGGACAAGCCGGTTTCTTAAATGAAAAGTCGAACGACGATTACATAATAAGCCTGCAAAAGGAATATATCTTTTTGAAGAAAAAATTTTCATTAGTCCCCATTGAGCGACAGTCATGGAAACTTCTACGTTTACGCCCTGCTAACTTTCCAAGCATCCGCTTGGCGCAGTTGGCTCATTTGTTGCAGCTACCCGGCCATTTGAGCGATTATTTATTATCTATTAAAGAACTTCCTCTTTTAATCGGGCAATTCGATGTACAGGCATCGGATTATTGGAATACGCATTTTCTTCCGGGAAAGCCAACACCGGAAAGCTCGAAAAAATTAGGGCTTCCATCTGTTCATATTATTATTATCAATATGGCTATTCCGTTTTTGTTTGCTCACGGAAAGCATTTCGGGAACGAGGAAAATTGCGAAAGAGCCTTGCGTTGGTTAGAAGAACTTCCGCCTGAAGACAACCATGTTTTACGTGGCTGGAACGCTTTAGGGATAAAGCCCAACAACGCTTTTTATTCGCAGGCGCTGCTTCAATTAAAAACAATGTATTGCGACAAAAAGCGTTGTTTGCATTGTGCGATAGGGAACGCACTGCTGGCTACTTTATAATAGGTGTTTTCTTTTGTTATATTATTATTTGTTCTTACCTTTGTATCGGATTACTATAAAATTTATAGTCATGGGTAACAAAAAGACACACAAATTTGAAAATCTCGTGTTAGAATACAAGCGGGTAATGCAAGGACAGGTAGATTTAGAAAAATTAACCTGTTATGCTGTTACCTATCATTCAACGGCAATTGAGGGCAGTACGCTCACAGAGGGGCAAGTTTATAATCTGCTCGATTTGGATATCCCTGCCAAAAACAAGCCTTTCTCCGAGCAACAAATGGTAATCGACCACCAAAAAGCCCTCGTTTTTATGCTGAATAAGGCCAAAGAACGCACAGCAATAACAGAACCCTTAATAAAGGAAATCGGGGCGTTAGTAGTAAAAAACACAGGCAGCGTTTACAATACTGTTTTGGGAACTTTTGACAGTACAAAGGGGGATTATCGTTTATTGAATGTGTTTGCTGGTGCGCAGCGTTTTCCCGATAATAGTAAAGTCCCTGCGCTTATGAGAACGCTTGTAAGTGAAATAAACGAGAAAATCGGAACTGCAAAAACATTCAGTCAAAAATGTGAGTTAGCTTTTGAAATACACTATCGGTTTGTAAGCATACACCCCTTTGCCGACGGTAACGGGCGTACAAGTCGCCTGTTAATGAATTATATTTTGACAATGTTTGTTTTGCCGATATTTTATGTTTTCAAAAGTAACCGTATATCTTATATCCAAGCGTTGGAGCGGGCACGAACAAAAGACAATCCCACCATCTTCTATAATTTCATGTATCGTCAATACCAGAAATTTTTTGAAAAAGAATTGAGAAATGGAGTAAAGGGTTAATTTTGAGATTTTATTTGCTGAATGACCAAATTTATTCAACACTATTCAATAATTTTTCTACTACATCTTCTATAATATTATAGATAACCTTTCTTGAGTATTCTAAAGCCCCCTTGTATGCTACTTTACCCTGTTTATTAAGTATCATTACCTCCGGCGTCCCTACTATATTAAAGCGCTCCCAATAATTTACACTGTCTGCAATTAAAATAGGGAAGCTATATTGGGCTTTCAATTTGTCACTAGTAGCTTTTAGTGCCTCTTCCGTATCTCTTTTCAGGGGAAGATTAACCGCATAAATAACTATATCGTTATGATGACTATATTTTTGGTAAAACCATAGTCGGGGAATTTTTGAAAACAAACCCCACAAGCAGTATTCCAGAAATCAAAAACAACAACTTTCTCTCTTAGCGAATCCTGTGTAGCAGGCTCATTGTCGGTAGCATAGAAACAAAATTCCACTATATTATTTCTCGATAGCTTGCCTTGGCGCATACTTAGCCATTGATGATAATAATCCATGCCAACATACCAACCATAGCCTAAAAAAGTAATTGGTATAGGCGTTTAGGTCGCTGTTAATTTTAGCAAAATCGCTACCTTTGTTGCGTGGGAAAACGAGATAAATTTGAAGGCGTGAATTCGATAAAGTTCAACCGATATTTTCAAAACGATGCTAATTGCTATCGTTACTTGTCAGATATTAAATGGCCGCCAGCTAACGGCTATAAGTGTAAGAAGTGTGGTCATTTAAAATATGGTGCGGGCAAAAAGTCTTTTTCTCGCCGACATGCTAAATGCAATTATGATGAGAGTCCAACGGCAGGAACGATGTTTGACAAAGTGAAATTCCCCTTGCTCATCGCTTTTCACATTGTGTCCAAAATTAGTACAAAAAAGAAATGAATGTCCTTGTTAGAATTGTCGGAAGAGTTTGAATTACGACAAAAAACCTGTCGGGATTTTAAGCGCAAGATACAGCGGGCAATGGCGAGCAGCAAGCGTTTTCCGATATCTGGCGAGGTGCATATAAACGAATTTTTTGTCGGACAGTACGAAGAAGGCAGACAGTAAGAAAAAATTAGTCGTGATTGCATTGGAGATTTTGGGCGAAAAGGGAGTTGGCAGAGCGTATGCAAAAGTAATTGAAAGTG
Organism: Prevotellaceae bacterium; assembly: GCA_031254635.1. Lineage (GTDB taxonomy): Bacteria > Bacteroidota > Bacteroidia > Bacteroidales > UBA932 > UBA932. The sequence goes on from JAIRUB010000174.1 coordinate 4,624, forward strand.
CTTCGGCAAAAGAATTTAAGCCATTTTTCAATGATTATATAAGTCAAAATGCAAAAGCTACAACTGATGTTTGGAAAGGTTATCTGCCATTGAAAAAAGATAAGCATTTTTCTTCATCTTCTCAAGTTCCACCAAATTTTTATTATCTTTGCAGGTTAAAATATGATTTTTTATGAAAACTCCCGGAAGGACTAAAATTATTGAATTATTGAAAGGCGCTACCGGCGTTACAATAACTGCTAAAGGATGGGTGCGCAGCAAACGCGGGAACAAACAAATTGCTTTCATTGCCTTGAATGACGGCTCTACCATTCATAATATTCAGGTGGTGGTTGACCTTGCCAAGATTTCGGAAGAACAACTTAAACCGGTAACCACCGGCGCCTGCCTCCGTGTAACAGGCAAGCTGGTAGAGTCGCAAGGCAGCGGCCAGCCTGTAGAAGTACAGGCCGAAGAAATTGAAGTTTACGGCTCCGCCGATTCGGAAAGCTACCCTCTGCAAAAGAAAGGACATACCCTTGAATTTCTACGCGAAATAGCCCACCTGCGGCCGCGTACCAATACCTTTGGCGCAGTTTTACGTATCCGTCATGCCATGGCTTTTGCCATCCATAACTATTTTAACATCAAAGGTTTCTATTATATTCATACGCCGATAATTACCGCATCCGATGCTGAAGGCGCCGGCGCTATGTTCCAAGTAAGTACCCTTGACATGAACAACCCGTTGAGAGATGAACAAGGAGCTATCGACTACAGTAAAGATTTCTTCGGCAAACATGCCTGCCTTACTGTAAGCGGACAACTTGAGGGGGAACTTTGCGCTATGGCCTTGGGTGAAATTTATACTTTTGGCCCTACTTTCCGCGCCGAAAACAGCAATACCCCGCGCCACCTCGCCGAATTTTGGATGATTGAGCCTGAAATGGCTTTCTACGATATCAACGATAACATGGACCTCGCTGAGGATTTTATTAAATATCTTGTGCGCTACGCTATAGAGCATTGTATCGATGACCTGAAGTTCCTTAACGAAATGTACGACAAGGAACTTATTGAACGGCTGCAAAGCGTGTGCAATACCGACTTTGTGCGCCTCGATTATACCGAAGGAATAGACATCTTGCTGAAATCGGGACAGAAATTTGAATTTCCCGTAAGCTGGGGCGTTGATTTGCAAAGCGAACACGAACGTTATTTAGTTGAAATTCACTTCAAAAAACCGGTAATTCTCACCAACTATCCCAAGACGATTAAGGCTTTCTACATGAAGCAAAACGAGGATGGAAAAACCGTGCGCGCCATGGATGTACTCTTCCCAAAAATCGGTGAAATCATTGGTGGTTCGCAACGTGAAGAAAGTTTTGACAGGTTGATGGCGCGCATCAAAGAAGACAAGATGGATATGGCAACCCTCTGGTGGTATCTTGATACCCGCCGCTTCGGTTCGGCCGAACATAGCGGCTTCGGGTTAGGATTCGAGCGTCTCTTGCTGTTCGTTACCGGCATGAGCAACATCCGTGATGTAATTCCCTTCCCGCGTACACCTAAAAACGCCGAATTTTAATATGACTGTAAAACGCACCAATATTGCCGACTTAGGCATGGTGAAACTCATTGACCACATTGCCGCCGCCCTTCCTCTAAGCCAAGTATCAACGGTGAGCGGTATAGGCAATGATGCTGCGGTAATTAATAACAGCGGAAAACAAACTGTGGTAGCCACTCATCAGATGCTTGAGGGCGTTCACTTCGATCTTACTTATACTCCGCTTAAACACTTGGGGTATAAAGCAAGCATAACAGCCATCAACAAGATTTATGCGATGAATGCCGCACCTGCACAACTGCTGTTGTCGTTAGGCGTGTCGCAGCGTTTTGCGGTGGAAGACATTGATGAAATTACCGGAGGCATTGCCGCTGCTTGCAGCCGCTATAACCTCGATTTAGCGGGGGTTGATATTAGTTCGTCGTTTACGGGGCTTACTATAGGAATAACCGCTGTTGGCGCTGCCGAGGCTGACAAAATTGTTACCCGCAACGACGGGAAACCCACTGACCTGCTTTGCCTCACCGGCAATCTTGGCGCTGCTTATATGGGATTACAGTTGCTCCGGCGCGAAAAAGCAGTATTTGAAGCCAACAACAATGCCCAACCTCAACTCGAAGGATATAACTACATTCTACAGCGTTACCTCAGGCCCGAAGCGCAGCAAGGAACATTCAATCTGCTATCCGACAACCATGTGTTGCCAACGGCTATGATTAGTATTGCCAATGGATTAGTTTCCGACACTATGCACCTTTGCAAGGCATCGAACTGCGGTGTACGCATTTATTTGGAACATTTGCCCATTGCCGCTGAAACTTTCCGCATGGCCGGGGAAATGAACTTCGATGCGGTAACGGCTGCCCTCAATGGCGGCGACGACTATGAGTTGCTTTTTACCGTACCGCTCAGCATGCACGAAACCATTCAGAAAGAACTACAAGGCATTGACATTATCGGCCACCTCTGCGATGCCGCCGAAGGTAGCTATTTAATTACTCCCGACAGTCAAGCCGTAGAGCTGAAGGCGCAGGGGTGGAATGGTGGCGGCTAAAAGGTAAAGAGTGAAAAGTAACAAGGTAAAAGGTAGTTAATAGTAGTTAAAGTCTGTTAGTGTGGCAAATTTGATTTTTCTCAATAAAACAACTTAAATTGGTTCTTAGTATATGACAAAAGTTGAAATATATCTTATAACTATTTAAATATCAACGAAGAAAGGTTCATTTTATTAGGAAAAGACCTTGAAACTTCGTATCTTTATAGCTGATTTTTATATAGTTATAATGAAGACGAAAAATTTCAAGGTTGAGTACAAATCTACTCAATTAATTTCAATTTTAAGTCAAAATTTAGCGGGAAAGATGAACTTAGCCCGCATCAAGTTCTTTGGAATGTTTATTTGCGCATTGTGTAAAGTTCAAACTGTTTGTTTTGAGAAACTTGTAATTGCCTTTGAATCAATGGTTCAATCGAA
>JAIRUB010000203.1 GCA_031254635.1 Prevotellaceae bacterium
AGAAAAAACGTGATGAAATAACATACTGGACAACTCAAGTATGGAGTGAGAAAAAGATTTCTGATTTAGTATCCGGGATTCAAATCATTCCTCTAAGATGAAAATACTTGTTTATAAAAACATATTATTATTACATAAAATTTATTACAAATAAGCAAAAAAAAGTGACTAAAACAGCACCTTTTCCCAAAAAAACGTTCGACATTTTCCGGAATGTGTAGTATAATAAAGGTGTCGAAAGACTAATACAACACAGTCGGGGCTAATGCCGGACTACTTAAAAAATTTAACTTTAATAATTACCGCGAAAGCTGTGCCTCGCTATAGGAGAATACTATGGGCATAACTATCGCGGTTTCAAATTTAAAAGGTGGAGTCGGTAACACGATGACCACAGCAAGTCTCAGAGCTGGGCTTGTAAAGCAAGGCAAACAAGTCTTATGCATAGACGCAGACGCTCAAAGCTCTTTGTCCATAAGCAATAACAATCTTATGAAACCTGCATAACAATTTAGAAAAATAAAAACCCAAGTATAATCCTAATCAAGATTGTGCTTGGGTTTTTTTATTTAGAACCTATTTAAGCATATAGAAACCTCTAGCCCTAGCATTTAGTGTCTGCTCATTCACAATCTGAAAGCCCGAAGAACTTTTGTGCAAAATATTGTCTTTGCATAATTTATCAAAGCATCGTAATAAATTTCGATAACTTGCTCCTACAATATCAGCGACCTCCGTAAGCCTTTCACGGAAAAGTCCATCTTTTGCAGTTTGAATTATATAAGCACACAATCTAGTTTCAAGCGGCTGTAGTGTCGTTATAGCGCTATTTATATTTCGCTGTATCAATCTTATGGCAAATTCTTTTGCGGCATAACTCATAAAAGTATGACTGCCCATTAATATCGAGCCATAGATACTAAGCGGCAACGCAATACAAATAAAATCTGTTACAGCTTGTGTTGTTGTGCAAGCGGTTAAACTACCCTCTACTAATTCAACATCCCCAATAGAACCCTCGGAAATAAAATAAGCAAGCAATAGCCGTTTCCCGTCTGATAAACTCAAAAATACCTTCGCCTTGCCAGAAACAACAAAATAAATGTACTCCATGCGGTCGCCTTCATGGAATAAAACCTCACCATTATCGTATGCAAAACGAACAGCATGGCTTAAATCTATATCGTGCAAACCATATTGAGACAGCAATTTCTTATCGCTTTTATGCAGTGACTTTTTTTCCATAACTGAATCACCATCCTACAATTTTTCAAGATTATTTTTTTCTAAAAATATGCCACCTGTCATACCGCTATGTCAATAGCACTCGCTATAATCATTGTGGGAGGTGTTGAAATGTATTATTTTTTATCATTGTTGACAGGAATACTAATCGCCGTTCTGGTTGCATTTAATGGCGGGCTTGCAGAACAATACGGATTATATTCAGCCACGGTCATAATATATATGTCTGGTCTACTTATAATTACGATTTTTGTATGTCTGAAAAAAGAAAAACCTTTTTCACGCAAATATCCTTATGCTCTTTATTTAGGAGGTGCCTTCAGCGTTTCTACTATTATATTTGCAAGTTTTGCCTTTGGTCGAGTTAGCGTGTCTGCGATACTTGCATTAGGATTGTTGGGGCAAAGTGTCGCAGGGCTTATCGTTGACCAGTTTGGATTTTTGGGAATGCCCAAGTACCCATTTGCAAAACATAAAATCGTAGGCTTGCTCCTTGTGCTTGCGGGTGCAATGACAATGGTAGATGGGCTTGACATATGGGCAGTAATTATGGCATTTGCCGCAGGAGTTACATTTATAGTGTCTCGTACATTAAATGCGAAACTGGCAAACGAAACGAATATTTATATTGGTACATTCTACAATTTCTTCATTGGGTTTATTGTATCCATTCTCGCATTTTTAATTTTGGGAGGTGGCGAGGTTGCTTATCCGGATTTCGGCATTTCGCCATTTTCACCACATTGGTATATATACACAGGCGGAATTATCGGAATCTTTGTGATTCTATTAAACAACATCACAGTCATAAAAATATCTGCAATTTATCTTACATTGCTTCTGTTTGTTGGGCAAGTATTTTCAGCCATTGTAATTGACTTGATTATCCAACAGGAATTATCCGGCAGATATTTAATAGGAGCGGTTCTAGTGACAACGGGTTTATGTGTAAATCTATTGTTGGAGCATAAGCACAGACGCGCTCTTACATCAAATGACAGTTAGTGTCTACGTAAGGCAAGCAAAATAAGTGCTTGCAGCAAAGTATAAAAAAATTAAAATTGTGGAGGTTTCAAAATTATGAATGAAAACAAAAAAGTAATGTCGAGTGAGAGCGGAATAAACATCACTTGCTATTTTGGGGGTTTGTGTTTACTGTGTGGCTGTTCTAAAATTTTTCAGTTTTTTGCCGATATATACCATAAGGATTATTTTGAGCAAGTGAGGTTGATATTATGATTTTTAACAAAAATAAACCACTCGTCGGTTCTTATCAACAAAGAGCAGGACAGACATATAGCGTCAACAAAATGTCCGGTTTTGTACCCGAAACAACTAAGAATGATAGCAAAAGCCAAGGCACATACGGCAACGATAGCTTAATAATCAGTGACGAAGCAAAAAAAATAACAGAGGGATATATCCTACCAGAAGTTACGAAACCCGTATATACTCAACGGCTTGTGCAAGGCATGAACAACGGAACAGGAAATGGAAATCCAAATGCAACCGGTAGACCGATTCAAGTATTAAACGCAAAATTATTCAACATTTCAATAGCTTTCGGAGAAATTTCGGCTCAAAACACCACAAACAATAATGTCTTGCGAAGTGAGTTTAGAACGATGATTCTTTCTATATTTGATGACGCGGCTTTGGCATTACACGGCGAAGCAGATGCCCAAAAATTAGACCAAGCTCGTGCCGAAGCAAGGAGTTTAGCCGGAACTTTTTTGAACAAATTTTTTAATTGGGTGGATAATATAACACCACAAAATCTACTAAATACAGGCATGAGCAAAGCAGAACTTGCGTTTCATGAAGCTATGAACTTTACATATCATGAAGTCGGT
>JAIRUB010000232.1 GCA_031254635.1 Prevotellaceae bacterium
AACGGTACGGGTATTAAAGGAATTATTATTGACGGAACAAGCAGTACACCATTAGAATTTAGCACAGTGAGCCTGTCCGACAGCACAGCTAAGGTACTTGCCGTAAGAACTACTAACGAAAAAGGTGAGTTCATCTTGACTACCATACCTGTTGGCGAATATAATCTGAAAGTTTCTTATGTCGGCTATGCCGAATTGACACAGCCGATAAGCGTAACAGAGGGACAAACGGAAATAGACCTCGGGAATATTACTATTGAGCCCGATGCTCAGCAATTAGCAAGCGTAGTGGTAACCGCTAAACGCCCTACTATCGAACGCCATGTGGACAAATTGGTGGTTAACATAGCTAACACCATAGCTGCCGATAACAGCACTGCCGAAGAACTGCTAAAAAAAGCGCCCGGCGTAACCATTGACCGCGACGGCAATGTGATGTTAAACGGAAGAGCGGTGCAGGTGTGGATTGACAACCGTCCTACCCATCTCAGCGGTCAAGATTTGGTAGCCCTCCTCAGCGCCACCGATGGCTCTACCATTGACAAGATTGAAATTATTGATAATCCATCAAGCAAATACGATGCTGCCGGCAGCGCCGGAATTATCAATATCAGGACGAAGAAGAATTTCCTCAGCGGTTTTCACGGCAATGTCAGAACAGGCTATACGCAATATCTTGAAAGTGAAGACGGCTACTTCTACGGCGCTAATGCCTCGGTAAACCTCAACTACCGCAACGATCTTATCAGCACTTTTATTAATTACGGCATACAACACATGGAAGGATTTGCCAAGCTTACAGAAGATGTTAAATCCGAGAATATCGGTTACCAACGCTATAGCAGTACCTTGTTAAACTATAACTATACACCTCAAAATATCAAAACAGGCATTGACTTTTTCATTGATAAGAAGAATACCATAGGACTGATAGGAGGTTTTAATCTTCGTGGAGGTAAAGAGCGTGACAGTGGTTTCGCTATTGTTGGTCCGCGTAACGCTCCAATAGAAGAATCTGTAACCATCGGCGATAATACCAACTCATTCCGTAATGCCACGCTGAACTTAAACTACACGCATTTATTCGGTGAAAATTCCAGCCATGATTTAACCGCTAACCTTGACTACATTTATTATGCCACCGAGCCAAAGCAATACAGTCACACAGATTTTTCTCATTTTTTTCCGCCCAAAGATACTACAGAAACATTCCAAAACAACTCCGACCAGGTGACGCAGGTGTTTTCAGCTAAAATTGACTATACCCGCCCGATTAATGGCAAGATGATGATGGAAGCCGGTGGAAAAATAGGCTATTCACGCAACGATAGTGAAATCCTGCGCCGTGATTTCACATCCACCGGTGGATGGCAAAAAACCGATAGCCTCAGTAATGCCTTTGAATATGATGAGGTGATAAGCGCTTTGTATGCCAACTATAGCTGGCAAATCAACCAGCAGTGGAGCGCCAAAGCCGGGCTGCGCTGGGAAAATACTTATACCAAGGGAACGTGGAAAAGCGCCGATAGCCTAACCTCGCAAACTTACAACGATTTTTTCCCCACGCTCTTTTTGGGCTACAATCCCCATGCAATGCATAATTTAAGTCTCTCATACACCCGGCGCCTGCAACGCCCGAATTATTGGCAGCTCAATCCCTTTCGCCGTTATGCCGGCGCCTATACCTATATTCAAGGAACTTCGGACTTGTCGCCCTCCTACTCCAACAATATCCAGCTATCCTATACTGCCTTTCAAAGGTGGAACATTGGAATGAGCTTTAGCCATACCAAAGGGATGATTATACAAGTGCCTGAATTTGACGAGGACACCGGAGAAACCGGTTATGTGCAAGGGAATTTCGGACAGAATTATATGACAGGAATATGGGTTTCGGCATCAATGCTTCCACTTGCCAAATGGTGGTATTTTACCACCACTGTATATGGCTCTCACATATCGAATAAAGATGGTGAGGTTAATACGCAATCATGGCACTCTTACATTAATGTCAACAACACCTTTCTCTTAGGTAAAACCTGGTCGGCTGAAATTACAGGCTGGATGCAAAGCCCAACCATTTGGGGTTATTATGATATAAAAGCCCAGGGCAGTGTTAGTGCAGGCGTTAAAAAGACTTTCGCTGACAATAAAGGCGCCTTGTCCTTATACCTTGATGATATTTTTAAGACACAGTCCAGCAATGTTACCATGTCGCGTGAGGGTACGGTAAGGTATGCCGAGAACCTTTGGAGCAGCCGTGCAATTCGTTTCTCTTTCTCATGGCGTTTCGGAACGATGAGCGCTCCGGCAAAGCAACGCAAGGTAAGCCAACAGGAAGAAGTTCAACGCATGGGCGCCGGCGATAGCGGAGCGAGATGATTTTGGTGAAAGGGTGAAAAACTTTTACCCTTTATTAATCACTAAACTAACCGTTAATCACTATAAAAAAAAACTGCCCGGTAACCCCGAACAGCCTTTACTTAATTGCATATCGCTTAATCGCAGACTACATCATTCCACCCATACCGCCCATGCCCGGAGCGCCCATAGGCATTGGATTTTCTTCCTTCTTGTCGGCCAACACACATTCGGTGGTCAGGAACATACCGGCAACCGAAGCTGCGTTTTCCAAAGCTACGCGAGCTACTTTTGTAGGGTCAATAACACCTGATTTGAACAATTCTTCATATTTGTCGGTACGGGCATTGTAACCGTAGTCGCCTTTGCCTTCTTTTATTTTTTGTACCACAACACTGCCTTCCATTCCTGCATTTTCAACGATTTGGCGTAGTGGTTCTTCAATAGCACGTTTTACGATATGAATACCGGTGGTTTCGTCTTCATTCTCGCCTTTCAGTGTCTCAAGAACGTCAATAGCGCGGACGTAAGCTACCCCGCCGCCGGGGATAATACCTTCTTCAACGGCTGCACGGGTAGCATGCAAAGCGTCGTCAACGCGGTCTTTCTTTTCTTTCATTTCCATCTCTGTGGCAGCGCCTACATATAATACAGCTACACCACCGGCTAATTTTGCTAAACGTTCTTGCAATTTTTCACGGTCGTAGTCGCTGGTGGTTGTTTCCATTTGTTTGCGGATTTGGCCTACGCGATGTTCAATATTCTTTTTTTCGCCGCCGCCGTTTACGATGGTAGTATTTTCCTTGTCAATAGTTACCTTTTCGGCCTTACCGAGCATTTCGGGGCGAGCGCTGTCGAGCTTAAATCCTTTTTCTTCGGAAATTACCATACCTCCGGTGAGGATAGCAATGTCTTCGAGCATTTCTTTACGACGGTCGCCGAAGCCCGGAGCCTTAACAGCGGCAACCTTGATGGTGCCGCGCAGGCGATTTACTACTAAGGTAGAGAGCGCTTCGCCGTCAACATCTTCAGCAATAATTAATAAGGAACGGCCGCTTTGAGCCACCGGTTCTAATAGCGGCATCAAATCTTTCATAGTCGAAATCTTACGGTCAGTAAGAAGTATCATCGGGTTTTCGAGTACGGCTTCCATCTTTTCACCGTCAGTCATAAAATAAGCTGAGATATAACCACGGTCGAATTGCATACCTTCTACTACCTTCACTTCGGTATCAGTACCTTTGGCCTCTTCAACGGTAATCACACCTTCTTTCTTTACCTTAGCCATTGCTTCGGCAATCAATTTACCAATGTTGGTGTCATTATTGGCAGAAACGGTAGCTACCTGTTCGATTTTAGCCAAATCGTCACCTACGGCTTTACTTTGCTGCCTCAGGCTCTCAATTACAGCCACTACAGCCTTATCGATACCGCGCTTCAGATCCATAGGATTAGCGCCGGCAGTAACATTTTTCAATCCTACGTTGATGATTGATTGTGCCAGCACAGTGGCAGTAGTTGTGCCATCGCCTGCCTGGTCGGCGGTTTTAGAAGCTACTTCTTTAACCATTTGAGCGCCCATGTTGGCGAAGCGGTCGTCGAGTTCAATTTCTTTAGCTACAGTTACGCCGTCCTTAGAGATTTGGGGTGCGCCGTACTTTTTATCAATAACCACATTGCGGCCTTTGGGTCCTAAGGTTATTTTTACTGCATTAGCCAATGCATCCACGCCTTCTTTCATGATGTCGCGTGCTTCTATGTTGAATTTAATTTCTTTAGCCATTTTATTTTTTGTTTAATTGTTAATTTGTTTAATCGTTTATGTTTAGACGTAAATATTTAAACAGTTAAACGCCTAAACAGTTAAACGGTATTACACTACCGCCAAGACGTCAGATTGACGCATCATCATATAATCTATACCGTCGATGGTAATTTCGGTGCCGGCATATTTGCCGTATAATACTTCGTCGCCAACTTTAAGTTCCATAGGTTCGTCTTTTTTTCCGCTACCTACTGCAACAACTTTCCCACGTTGGGGTTTTTCCTTGGCGGTGTCGGGGATGTACAAGCCGCTGGCGGTTTTTTCTTCAGCCGCTGCAGGCTCTACCAATACTCTGTCTGATAATGGTTTGATTTTCATAATGTTAATATTTTAATTTAAAAATTTAATAATAATGTTTTTCTGCTAAAAATTAGTACAAATAGAATGCCAAAGCAGAAAAACTGACAAAATGTCATTTTTAGGATATATTAGGGTAAAAAAAGCCGTCCTTCGGTTAATAGAACGGCTTTTGCATATTTATAATACACTTATTCTTCGGTTGTTGATGTTGGATTGGGTTGCGGCATAGCGGGAAATTCGGGTTGTCCCGGCGTTGACTGCACATTTTCCAACTGTTTTTGGATGGTTGAGGCATCGTCACTACCCCCACGTGATAATAATGCGGTACCTGCCAAACAAAGTACTAATACACTGATGGCTAAGGTCCATGTGGCCTTTTCTAAAAAATCGGCTGTTTGACGAACGCCGAAGGCCTGGTTGCCGGCGGCAAAGTTGGCTGCCAATCCGCCGCCTTTGGAATTTTGTACCAATACTACTAAGGTCAGTAATATACAAGCTATGATAATTAATACGGCTACAA
>JAIRUB010000249.1 GCA_031254635.1 Prevotellaceae bacterium
TTTTTCCATGGACTGTTTTTTTTCTGTGGGGCACAGCAACCGTCGCTGCAACCGCAATCTTGATTTGAAACGTTTTGATTTTCCATTTTACTTTGATTTAAAAATTATTCTTTTTATTATTCGTATTTCGTAAAATAACGAACAATATAAGTAGCTATTGTATTTTGGATAATATTTTTTTAACAACATTTTTCATTGTTCGTTGTATCTTCCGATAACAGCGTATCAAATAACGACTTTGCTAATGCCCAATTCTTTTTATTGATACAATATAAAACCGTTGGTGGCGTGATTTTTCCCTGTATTAGTCCTGCTTCTTTCAACTCGTTTAAATGCTGCGAGAGTGTGCTTTTGGCAATAGGTAATATTTCGGACATATCGCCATGATAGCAACACGTTTGTTTTGAAAGCATTTGTAAGATAGCCACTCGTATTGGATGTCCCAATGCTTTGGCGAAGCGTGCCAACTGTTCCTGTTCTTTTGTTAATTTTTCTTTTGCCATTGTCTTTGAAAATTTATGCAAAGATACAATTTATTTTTTAATTCGTACAAATACGAACGTTATTTTTATCAGAAACTGTTTAAATTTTAAATTCAAGAAATTTTATTGAGGGCGAGGAGTATAAAAGCTAAGAATATCATTGCGATACTGGAAGATACGGTGTATTCATAGTCTTTAACCAATCGTCTAAAATTTTCAAGCCACGTACATTGTTTTTCAGTCAGCTTAGTTGGATAATTTATTTCATGCATCTTGATATTTATTTGATTGATAATCATAAAGATATGAAATAATAGCCAAATAACATACTGATTTTTAATTAATTATATTTTTTCGTTAAATTTAAACAGTTTCTAAATATCTTTGTCCAACAAGGCTTTTTGCAATCACCCTTATTTCGTATCTTTGTCAAAATAATGATTAGTGATTAATGTTTAATGATTAATATTGCTTCACGCTTTACTTCTAACGCTTAACAAACAAAACAAATGTCCTTCGTTCACCTTCATGTTCACACGCAATACTCCATTCTCGATGGCGCAGCGCCTATTAAAAAACTCTTCGCCAAAGCCGAAGCTGACGGCCAAATAGCCTTAGCCATCACCGACCATGGTAATATGTTTGGGGTCAAAGAATTTCTTAAAGAAGCCAAAAATCATCCCTGTATAAAACCTATTATAGGCTGCGAGGTTTATGTTAATCCTGAGGGACGTTTCGTTAAACGCGGCAAAGAAGACCAAAGCGCTAACCATCTCATTCTTTTAGCTAAAAATATGGCCGGTTATCATAATTTGGTTAAATTAATATCACTCGGTTATACGGAAGGAATGTATTATAAACCGAAGATTGACCATGAATTGTTAGAAAAATATCATGAGGGGTTGATTTGTACTACTGCCTGTTTGGCCGGAGAAGTTCAGCGCGCCATAGCTGCAGATGAGATTGGGAAGGCTGAAAAAATCCTGCTTTGGCACAAAAACCTGTTCGGCGATGATTATTATGTCGAACTGCAACGACATGAAACCAAGGATGCTTTTGCCGACCGCACTGTATTTCCTCAACAACAGAAAGTAATTGGCCTAATGCTGGAGTTAGCCCGGAAACACAACGTCAAAGTAATTGCCTCGAACGATGTGCATTTTGTGAATGCCGACGATGCGGAGGCGCACGACCGGCTGATTTGCCTGAACACCGGCGCCGACCTGAACGATGAAAAGCGACTGCGCTATACCAAGCAGGAGTACCTAAAGACGCAGAAGGAAATGGCTGCTATCTTTTCCGACATCCCTGATGCCATTGCCAACACTTTGGAAATTGCCGGAAAAATAGAGCAATTCAGCATCAACCGTAAAACACCTGTGATGCCAAATTTCCCCCTGCCCGACGGCTTTGCCAATGCCGACGAATATCTGCAACACCTCACCTATAAAGGCGCTGAACAGAATTATAAAGAAATCAAACAAGAACTACGCGATAAAATTGATTTTGAATTGGAAACAATCAAAAGGATGGGCTTCCCCGACTACTTTCTCATTGTACAGGATTTTATTGTCGAAGCACGGAAAATGGATGTGAGAGTGGGGCCCGGACGCGGTTCAGCTGCCGGTTCGATAGTGGCCTACTGTCTCGGAATTACAACTATTGACCCACTCAAGTATGGATTGCTGTTTGAGCGCTTCCTCAATCCCGACCGCATTTCCATGCCCGATATTGATATTGATTTTGAAGACGACGGCCGTGCGAAAGTTTTAAGATATGTAGAAGAAAAGTACGGCAAAGACCATGTGTCACACGTGGTAACCTTCGGTACTATGGGTGCGAAATCGGCTATCCGCGACATTGCCCGTGTCCAAAAACTTCCCTTGCCGGAATCAGACCGTTTGGCTAAAACCGTTCCTTTCCGCTGGGACCGCAGAGATAAGGAGGGAAAGGTGTTGCCCATCACCTTGGAAAATTGTATCCGCTATGTTCCCGAACTGCAAGAAGCTGCACGTTCATCAGACCGGCTCATGAGCGACACGCTGAAGTTTGCACAAAAACTCGAAGGTTCTGTACGCAGCACAGGCGTACATGCTTGCGCCATCATCATTGGCGCTAATAACCTAATGGAGCATATTCCCATCAGCATTGCCAAGGATAAAGATACCGGCGAAGATATATGGGTAAGCCAATACGAAGGCTCATGTATTGAAGATGTAGGCATGCTAAAAATGGATTTTTTAGGTTTACGAACGCTTTCCATTCTTAAAGATGCTATAAAAAATATCAAGCAACGGCGTAATATTGAAATCAACATCGACAGCATTCCAATTGACGACCGTAAGACCTTTGAGCTGTTCAGCCGCGGCGATACTGTGGGTACTTTCCAATTTGAGTCGGACGGTATGCGTAAGTGGTTACGAGAACTACAGCCCAACCGCTTCGAAGACCTCATCGCCATGAACGCTCTCTACCGGCCGGGGCCTATGGATTATATTCCCGATTTCATCGCCCGTAAACACGGCCGTGCCAATATTAAGTACGATCTTCCCGAAATGGAAGAATATCTGAAAGACACTTACGGTGTAACCGTGTATCAGGAGCAGGTGATGTTGCTCTCGCAAAAATTGGCAGGATTCACCAAGGGTCAAGCCGATAACTTGCGTAAGGCGATGGGCAAAAAACAACGAAAAACGCTGGATGAAATGAAAGATGATTTTATTAAAGGCGCTACCGAACGAGGACATGATGCAAGTATTTGCGATAAAATATGGAAAGACTGGGAGGCCTTTGCAGAATACGCCTTCAATAAATCGCACTCGACCTGCTATGCATGGGTTGGCTACCAAACAGCCTACTTGAAAGCTAACTATCCCGCCGAATATATGGCTGCCGTACTGACACGCAACTTGGGCAATATCGATGAAATTACCAAGTTCATGGACGACTGTAAACGTATGGGAATTCAAGTAAAGGGCCCCGATGTCAACGAAAGCTGCGGCGACTTTACTGTAAACAAAGACGGTAATATACGCTTCGGATTAGCCGGCATCAAAGGAGTAGGTGGAAATGCTGTGGAGCACATCATAGAAGTTCGAACGGAAGGCGGGCCCTTTGCCAATATGTTTGACTTTATGGAAAGGGTGCAGATGGGCATTGTTAACCGCAAGGGTATGGAATCACTCACATTGTCGGGCTCCTTCGATGAATTTAAGGAAATCACTCGCGCGCAGTTCTTTGTTCCCGATAGCAAGCATGAATTTTTCTTAGACAAATTCATGTTTTACAGTACCAAAATACAAGTCGACAAACTTAATAATTTCAATTCGCTGTTTGGCGGTGGACAAGCCGACATTAAAAAGCCGGAAATTCCTACAGCCACGGAATGGAGCCTTCACGAGTTGCTTAAAAAGGAAAAAGAGCTTGTGGGAATGTATCTCTCGGCGCATCCGTTAGATACTTATCGTTTAGAGATTGAGCACTTCAGAACGCATAGACTAAATGATATCGCTGATTTTTTATTGTGGCGGAATACCAAAGTTGCGCCTGATAAAGCAGTCAACACAAAAATCAACCATGAAAAGACTGACGACGAAACCGCGGCATTATCGGAATACGATGAAACAGGGCCGATAAACGAAGAAGATATTGCAGCAAAGAAAGAGCGGGAAAACCAGTTACGGCAAATGGAACGTCGGGAAATTGCTGTGGCAGGCATGATTATCAGCGCTCAACAACGATACGACAAGTCAAACAAGCCCTGGATGCTTATTACCGTTGAAGATTATGAAAGTTCCTATACTTTCCGACTGTTTGGAAAAGACTATGAAACCTACCTCAGGTACTATCAAGAAGGATTATCTGTACTTATCAAGTGTAAGATGCAACCACGCTGGCGAAGTGCGGACAACAAACAACCGGAGGAATGGGAAGTCCGTATCAGTTCCATCAGTTTGCTGTCGAACCTCCGCGATAATATTAAAACCATTAGCCTGACGCTTCCGGTTCATGAAATTACGACCCACGTTATAGATGAATTAGACTTCCTGACCCAACAGAGAGGAAACACCGAATTGATTATTAAATTGTTGTCACCACAAGACAATATTATGGTTGACCTTTTTTCGAGAAGACATAATGTTTTGATTACCAACGAACTCTTAGACTATTTGCAAAAAGAGAATATCAAATTTCGCTTAGGATAAATTTGTAAGTTCAAAAAAAATGACTACTTTTGCAGTCCTTTTGAGTTTTTCAGCTAAAAGGACATTTGGAGAGGTGGGTGAGTGGCTGAAACCAACAGTTTGCTAAACTGTCGTACGGGAAACTGTACCGGGGGTTCGAATCCCCCCCTCTCCGCGAAAATTCTTTGAACACCTAATTCTTATACCTCAGCCACTTCCACATTTCTTTTAACCCCGGTTTTTTGCCGTACATCAAAATGCCTACGCGGTAAATCTTTCCGGCAAACCACACTATAGCAAGGAAAGTAATAAAGAGGAGCGACAATGATAATAAAATTTCCCAAAGTGGTACGCCGAAGGGTATCCGTGCCATCATTACCATAGGCGAGGTAAAGGGTATTATCGAGGCCCAGAATGAAAGGCTGCTGTTTGGATACTGGAAAGTGTGCATCATGATGAATAATCCTATGATAAGCGGGATAGTAACCGGTAGGGTGAGTTGTTGGGTGTCGGCCTCATTTTCTACTGCAGAGCCTATGGCTGCAAACAAGGAAGCGTAAAGCAGGTACCCGAAGAGGAAGAAGAATAAAAACGAAATTATAATCGGTAGGAAATTAATATTACCAATAAGGGAAAAAATATCGGAAGCGGCTGTTGCCTTAGCAAACCCTTGCATAGCTTCAGGAGTAGCTGCATTCTGAACCATAACATTAGCAGCATCGTCGCCGCCAATGAAGTTTTGTACCGCTATAACCATGCCGATAGTAAGCACTATCCATATAACAAATTGCAACAGTCCCACAGAGGCTACGCCGATAATCTTACCCAACATCAGTTGGAATGGTTTTACCGAAGAGATAATCACCTCTACAATACGATTAGCTTTTTCTTCAATAACACCACGCATTACCAACATGCCGAACATGAAAATAAAGAAATAGATAATAAAAGTGAGAATATACGAAATACCCATTAACAAGATGCTACTGCTGGCTTTTTCCTTACCCGACTCGTCCCAAATAAAGGTTTTCATTGAGAGGTCGGTTTTAATGTCGGCCATAATAGCGTCTAAGCCTTCAATGTCGTAGGCCTTGAGTTTTTCTGTTTCTATGACTCGCTTCAAACTTCGTTCGATAGATGTTTGCACACTAAGCCCTGGCTGTGTGAACGAATACATTGTCAAACTTACAGGAGCATTATTGGCAGTTTCTCCAATGACTAAAACCGCATACAATCCCTCTTTCTTAAAATTTTGCCTCAGGCTGTCGATAGAAGCTGTGGGAGTAAAGATGAAAGTCAAGTCGCCGGCGCTTTCCAATGCCTGTTCAGCCAAGCCCGAATTATCAATCACCATAATGATTTTTTGTTCGGTATCTTCAATGCCTTGTATATAAAAAGGTATAACCATCAGCGCTGCCATAAACAGAGGCACTAACAAGGTGGTAATAATAAAAGATTTTTTCTTTACGCGGCTTAAAAATTCGCGCCCTATAATAATAAATATTTTTTTCATAACGCTAAGATACTAATTTGATAAAAATGTCGTTCATGCTTGGAATTACTTCCCTGAATCCATGGATTTCCACATGGGGAATAAGTTGCTGCAAAAGGTGGTTTGCCGCTTGCTGTTCGTTGATTTTAACATTGGCTACCTGCAGGCCGTTATGCTCTTTTTGGCTCACAAGGCTGTAGGCCGGAGTGAGGGCTTGGCTTAAAGCATTAGTTTCGCCATGAAAAATAATTTCCACGATATTGTCGCCATGATTGCGCCGCACCTTTTCTACGCCGCCGGTAACTACTAATTTCGATTTGTTGATGAGGGCGATATTGTCGCACAACTCTTCTACGGAAGCCATGTTATGTGTAGAGAAGATAATAGTGCTGCCCTTTTCTTTCAATGCTAAAATTTCTTGTTTCAGCAGGTTCACATTGACAGGATCGAAGCCGCTGAAGGGCTCGTCGAAAATTAGCAACTTAGGTTGATGTAAGATAGTAACAATAAACTGTACTTTCTGCGCCATCCCTTTCGATAGTTCTTCCAATTTACGGTTCCACCAACTCTGAATTCCGAATTTGATGAACCATATTTTAAGCTGCTCAGTAGCTTCGGCCTGCGACAAGCCTTTGAGGCGCGCTAAATACAAGGCTTGTTCCCCGACTTTCATCTTTTTATACAGCCCACGTTCTTCAGGAAGATAGCCTATATGATAGACATCGTTGGCCTGAAGCGGTCGCCCGTCGAAAATTACCTGCCCGCTGTCGGGAGCAGTAATCTGGTTGATAATACGGATAAGCGTGGTTTTCCCCGCTCCATTGGGCCCCAGCAATCCAAAGATACCGCCTTTTGGCACGGCAATGGATACCTCATCTAAAGCAAGATGGTTGCTGTAGCGTTTAACAATTTTTTCTGCAATTAGGAGATTCATATAGATTAAAATAATAAAATCGCACAAGATTATAATTAAAATTTACAATATGTAAATTAAATTTTATATTTTTATAATTAAACTTTACGATTCTTTGTTATATAGTTAGTTTTATTTTTAGCAAAGATAAAAAAAATTGTTATCTTTGTGGATTATTTTGCACTTTTTAATTAATTATGTCACCAGATTTCAACCCCAATGCAGTAGGACAGCCTAACGGTAATTATTTTGCCCTGCCATATACTTTGGATGAATCGGAAATTGTTTTATTATCAGTACCTTGGGATGCTACAGCTTCTTATGGCATCGGCGCTCATCTTGCCCCTGAAGCCATTATTGACGCTTCTGACCAGGTTGATTTGTATGATGCCGATTTAGCTGATGCTTGGGCTATTAAAATAGGTACTGAGCCTATAGATAAGGCCTTAGTCAGATTGAATAAACAGGCGCGCCACTATAGCAGCCATGTTATAGCGGCATTGCAGGAAGGAGTAGATGAATCAACGCTGCAAAAAGATATTTCCTCTGTGAATGCAGCAGGGATAACGGTTAATGATTATGTGTATAATAAGGCTAAAAAATACCTGTCTGAAAATAAATTGGTAGGAGTAGTCGGAGGTGAACATAGCGTTCCTTTTGGCTTGATAAAGGCGCTGAATGAACGATATCAGGCTTTCGGCATATTACATATTGATGCCCACGCCGATTTGCGCAAAGCATACGAGGGTTTCACCTACTCTCACGCCTCTATTATGTACAATGTGCTGAATGAGTTGGAGCATGTAAAAAAAATAGTGTCGGTAGCTGTGCGCGACTATTGCCATGATGAGGCGCAGTTCATGGATGTTAATCCCCGTATTCAGACCTTTACTGATAGTAAGTTAGTAGAAGCAGCTTTCAGCGGGAAAAGTTGGTCTGCACAATGTGATGAGGTTATAGCTGCATTGCCCGATAAGGTGTATATCAGTTTTGATATTGATGGCCTTAGCCCTGATAATTGTCCGCGTACCGGTACGCCTGTTCCAGGTGGGCTTGGCTACAATCAGGCTTTGTTTTTGCTTAAAAAATTGATCTTGTCGGGTAAGAAAATTGTTGGCTTCGACTTGTGCGAGGTAGCTGTTGGCGAGGCAGAAGAGTGGGATGCCAATGTAGGCGCCCGCTTGCTGTATAAACTTTGTTGCTATGCATATATTACGAATTTCAAAAAATAAACAATTTAATATTACGAAAATGAAAACATTAAAAATTATGTTATTTGCAGTATGCTTAATTATTACTGCTGAGGGCTGTGCCCAAAAGAATGCCTTTCCTAAAGGTGTAACCGCTGCTCAAGTTGACTCTCTGAGCTACTCGCTCGGTGTGATGATGGGAATGAATTTCCAACAATCGAAACTGGCCTACTTAGATATGTCGGTTTATACTCAAGCTATAGGAGATGTTTTAGCTGAAAAGGACCAAAAAATTGATATGATGGCTGCTCAAATGTTCCTTCAGGATTATTTTATGAAGATGCAAGAATTGGAACAGGAAGGAATGGAGTCGGTAGCCGGTTCCGCTGCTCAAATTGACTCTCTGAGCTATTCACTTGGTGTGATGATGGGAGTGCAGTTCCAACAATCGAAACTGAACTACCTGAATATGCCTACTTATGTTCAGGCCATAGAAGATGTTTTAGCTGAAAAAGAACTGAGGTTCGATATGATGGCAGCCCAAATGTTCCTTCAAACTTATTTCACAAAAATACAAGAAATTGAAAGAGAAGAAATGGAAAAGGTAGCTGCGAAAAATTTAGAAGAAGGGCAAAAATTTTTAGCTAAAAACAAGAAGGAAAAAGGTGTAATTGAAACCCCCAGTGGGTTGCAATATAAAATCATCACCGAAGGTAATGGCCCAAAACCGGCTGAAACGGATATGGTAGAAGCACATTACATCGGAACCTTGATTGACGGCACTAAGTTTGATTCTTCTTACGACCGCGGCGAAACCATGACTTTCCCATTAAATGGAGTAATCAAAGGTTGGACAGAAGGTTTGCAACTTATACCAGAAGGTTCTAAAGTATTTTTTTATATTCCTTCGGAGTTGGCTTACGGTAGCCAAAGCAGAGGACTACAACTTCCCGGGAACTCTACCTTGATTTTTGAGATTGAGTTGATAAAGGTAATAAAAGCTGAAGAAACAGAATAAAACACCATGGCGCTTGAGATAACAGGAAAATTAGTTAAAACCCTTCCGGTGCAAAGCGGCACTAATGCCCGTGGTACATGGAGCAAGCAGGAGTTCATCCTTGAAACCATGGAGCAATATCCACGGAAAGTGTGTATCTCTGCCTGGAGCGAACGGGTGAACGAATTGAGCGCTTTTCTGGCAGGCGATATCCTGAAAGTTTCCTTCAGCATAGAATCACGCGAATATAATGAACGTTGGTACACCGACGTGCGTGCTTGGCGTATTGAAAAACAAACTGCCGCCGGCGCTGTTACAGAGGCTGCTGCATCTGCCAATATCCCGCTGCAGCCGCCACTGCCCACTGAAGATACTTCATTCATAAATCAACAGGTAGTTGACGATTTACCGTTCTAACCTACGTTTTAAGAACAGAAAGGCTGCTTGGTATTTGCCAAACAGCCTTTTGATATGCGATTATGCGATATGTAATGAGTTACGAGTTACAGGTGTTCGCAAATCGCATATCTCATATCCTGATACTTGATACCCTGTATCCCTCATTAATCATTACTACTGTTTCTCCGGTAAAAATTTCCAAAAGCGCTTCGGCAAATGTTGACGCTGTAGCTTTAAATTGGTACGCTCTTTAATGCAAATCGATTTGAAATAGTTTTGCCACAGTTGTTGGAAGAGTACTTCGTCAGCGGCTGCTTGTGCATCATTTAGTTTGCCGATGCTGAGATCGATGTCTAACTTGTCGAAGGTGATTTCTTCGGTTTTATGCAGGTCGTAATAAAAGCCGAATTGGCGTTTTACATCATAAATAATCCACTGCTGGTCGGAAAAACGGTCTTCGAAATGCTCAATAGATAGAGGAAGAACATTGTATTTTGGTTCGATGGATGCAAAAAAAATACCATCGGCGGTTTTTTGAAAACGCACAAACATTTTCATACGCTCAGCTTCCCGCATTACCTTGCGGTATATCTTGGAACACTCCAACACGTCGACATCGCCGAAGTCAACCTCGATGGATTGCTTTGCGGCAAAGGCTTTCTGTATATAACGAAAAAGTAACAATTCTACATCGGGAAGTTCCGAAAGAAGTACGGCATAGCACATTTGGCAGGCTTCTTTCGATATTTTCTTCTGCAGCCCGGCCCATACCCGCTGTGCCCTGTCCTCTGCGGTAATTACAGTATATACCTCTTCTTCGAATAAACAATCGTCATCCGGTCTTAGTATTTTATCAGGAGAAATCTTGCGGTTGTACGCATCGAACACCAAGGTCAGCAAGCCTTCGAAAGTATTATCATAGCGGTATTGGTGCATACATCATCTTATCAAAATAATGATAACTGCCCGTGAGTGTTCGGCAAGGCTTTCTGGGTAAAGAGGTGGCGCAAAAATTCAGGCTTAACGTCCTGCACCGATGCGCTTGGCAGCTCGTTGCAGGTAATAAAATATTTAGCGCGTTTCATCACCACGCCGATTTTGCGTAGTTGCTCGCTGTTCAGCCTGCTGAAACGGCGCGAGGCTATAATCAGTTGCGCTGATTTTATCCCTATGCCCGGCACGCGCAAAATTAACTCGTAGTCGGCCTTATTGATATTAACCGGAAACATTTCGGGATGCCTCAGAGCGTAAGCTAATTTAGGGTCAACCTCCAAATCTAAGTCAGGATGGTGGTCGTTCACAATCTCATCAACCTTGAAAGAATAAAAGCGCATCAGCCAGTCGGCCTGGTAGAGCCGGTGCTCGCGCAGGAGCGGCACGGCGGCGTCTGGGCCGGGCAGCGACGAGTCCGGCCGCCCG
>JAIRUB010000004.1 GCA_031254635.1 Prevotellaceae bacterium
TTTTTAGAAACAACCTTCTTAGCAGTAATGTTTTTTGGATGGGATAGGGTGAGCAAGCGCTTTCACCTTATATCCACTTGGTTAGTAGCTATAGGAGCCAACCTCTCGGCCTTGTGGATTTTGGTGGCCAATGCCTGGATGCAGCATCCTGTTGGTGTGGCCTTCAATCCCGATACAGCCCGCAATGAGATGGTCAATATCTGGGAAGTAATCTTTTCGCCTATGGCCATAAATAAGTTTTTTCATACGGTCACTTCAG
Source organism: Prevotellaceae bacterium (assembly GCA_031254635.1). Classification (GTDB taxonomy): domain Bacteria; phylum Bacteroidota; class Bacteroidia; order Bacteroidales; family UBA932; genus UBA932. Next base: position 260 of record JAIRUB010000004.1, read on the forward strand.
GCTTTGTGCTGTCGGCTGTCTTTGTAATTGGAGTGAGTTGTTGGTTTCTGCTGCGTAAGCGCGAAACACAAATGGCTATGAAAAGCATTAAGCTGGCTGCAGTGTTCGGGCTGGCAGGAATATTAGCTGTGATTTGGACCGGCGATGGCTCGGCACAACAGGTAGCAAAAACACAACCTATGAAATTAGCCGCTATGGAAGGTTTATACGAGGGACAAGCCAATGCACCCTTAGTGTTGTTTGGAGTTTTGAATCATGATAAAAAATATGACGACAGCCAAGACCCCTACCTGTTTAAAATTTCAGTGCCCGGTATGTTGTCGTGGCTTAGTTTTAATAAGACCGATGCATACGTGCCCGGTATAAAAGATATTATTGAGGGAGGCTATTATCCTGAAGGTTCATCAGAGACGGCTTTGTCTTTTGCTGATAAAATGTACAGAGGCGAAATGGCGAGAGAAGCCTTAGCCGACTATTTACAGGCAAAAGAAGTAGGCAATGATACGCTTATGGAAACTCATAAATCGATTTTAGATGAGCATTTCCAACACTTTGGCTATGGCCACCTGAGTAAAGCAGAGGAGTTGATTCCCAATGTGTCCTTAGTGTTCTACAGTTTCCATATTATGGTGATATTAGGCGGATTTTTTGTATTGCTATTCATATTGGCTTGGTGGTGGCAATATAAAAATAAATTGGAAAAACGCCGTTGGTTCCTTCATCTCGGAATCTGGAGCATCCTATTGGCATACATAGCCACTTATGCGGGATGGATAGTAGCTGAAGTAGGTCGCCAGCCGTGGACTATACAGGATTTGTTGCCGGTGTCGGCAGCTATTTCCAGCGTAAAAACAGGAGCTGTACAAACAACCTTTATTATGTTTGCCGTATTATTCGGTATTCTGCTGATTGCCGAAATAAAAATTATGCTGACGCAAATCAAAAAAGGCCCCAACAATTCGTAATTTCTAATTCGTAATTTATCATGATAACACATATTCTCTTACAACAATATTGGTGGTGCGTGGCATCATTAGTAGGCGCACTTTTTGTGTTTTTGCTTTTTGTACAAGGCGGACAATCGCTTATTTATTCTTTGGTGAAAACACCGGAAGAACGGAATTCTTTACTGGCTATGCTTGGCCATAAATGGGGATTAACCTATACTACATTGGTACTCTTCGGCGGAGCTATGTTTGCCGCCTTTCCGCTCTACTATTCTACCAGCTTCGGCGGCGCTTACTGGCTATGGATAAGCATACTTTTCTTGTTTGTTATACAGGCGGTATCCTACGAATACCGCAGCAAACCGGCTAATTTCTTAGGCCAAAAAACCTATGACTGCTTTTTGTTCCTGAACGGATTTTTTGGCGTACTCCTCTTAGGTGTAGCGGTGGGTATGTTTTTCACCGGCGGCGCATTTACAATGGGAAAAATGAATATTACCCAAATAGGACAACCTGTTATCTCATCGTGGACGAACGATTGGCACGGATTGGAAGCAATCCTTAATCCATTCAATCTCTTACTGGGGGCGGTATTGGTATTCCTAACCCGTACCTTAGCCTTACTCTATGTGATGCAACAATCGGACAATGAAGAACTGCGAAAACGGGCTAAGGGAATGCTTCTTTACTATTCACTGTTGTTTGTGGTACTGTTTGTCGGATTATTAGTGTATTTATATACTTTGACCGGCTATGCGGTTGACCCTGCAAATGGAAGTATAACGCCGGTGGCGCATAAATATGTAGCCAATCTGTATCAATTGCCGGTATTGGGAATTTTGTTGCTTGTGGGTGTATTAGTGGTGCTGGCAGGCATAGCGGCAACGCTGGTTTATAAGCGCGATAAGGTGTTTTGGTGGGTGTCGGCCGGTGCAGTATTAGCCGTGTGGAGTCTTTTGTTATCGGCAGGCTTGAATAATACCGCTTATTTTTCATCAACAATCGAACCTCAGCACTCACTCACTTTGTATAACAGTTCATCAAGCGAGTATACACTCACAGCAATGGCTGTGGTTTCATTGCTAGTGCCATTTGTCTTGCTCTATATAGCCTATGTTTGGAGAGCGCTGGATAAGAAAAAACCGGTTGCGCCCGTTGAATATTAATTGTAGAATTTTTTATGTACAATAAAATTATATAGGTGGTAATGCTCATTTAGGGATATTCAGTAAAGTCAAAAAAATCCTGCTTATGGTAAAACATTTAGGCAGGGTTTTCTTTTATAACAGGATTGGGTTCCCAAAATGCGACTGTTTTTTGATTTTCATCCTAATCTTTGAAACTAATATGAAAATGATATTCTAATCAGATCAATCGGAGTTCCCTTGTTAGACTATTAGGATGAAAATAGAAAGGATTGGCGAAAGTGGCTGACTGATAACTTTGAGAATGCCAATGAAATTTGGTTCGTATTTCCCAATAAACTACTGCCTACTGCGTTTGCGTTGGTTTTCGTCTAAAATAATCTTGCGAAGGCGCATAAAACGCGGGGTAATCTCTACATATTCGTCTTCCTGTATATATTCTAAAGCTTCTTCCAGGCTAAAGATAACAGGAGGCGCTATAGCCATTTTTTCATCAGTTCCGGAAGCACGTATATTAGTCAATTTCTTCGTTTTACAAAGGTTAAGCCCCAAATCGCCGGCGCGGGTATGTTCCCCGACAACCTGTCCGGCATACACCTCGTTGAAGGGGGCTACAAAGAACTTGCCCCTGTCCTGCAATTTATCCAAGGCATAGGCAATGGCTAGTCCTGTTTCAATAGACACTAAGGAGCCATTGATACGTTGTTCTATTTCGCCCTTGTAGGGTTCAAAATCTTTAAACCGATGCGCTACAATAGCTTCCCCCTGAGTAGCTGTCAGCAAGTTGCTGCGCAAGCCAATCAGGCCGCGCGCCGGAATATCGAAATCAAGGTGTGTGCGCTCGTCGCGGGTTTGCATGTGCAAGAGCATTCCTTTGCGGCGGGTAGTCATCTCAATCACGCGACCGGCAAAGGCTTCGGGAACATCAATAGTCAGGTGTTCCACCGGTTCGCAACGTATGCCATCAATATTTTTATCAATTACTTTTGGTTGTCCCACCTGCAACTCATAACCCTCGCGGCGCATAGTCTCAATCAATATGCTCAGGTGCAGCACGCCGCGTCCGTAAACATAGAAAGAATCGGGCGTTGGACCTTCCTTCATACGCATAGCTAAATTCTTTTCCAACTCACGTTCCAAGCGCTCTTTCAAATGTCGCGAGGTTACATATTTACCATCACGGCCATAGAAGGGCGAATCATTAATGGTGAACAGCATACTCATAGTAGGCTCATCAATAGCAATGGTAGGCAGGGCTTCAGGGGTTTCGTAGTCGGCCACCGTGTCTCCTATTTCAAAGCCTTCGATGCCCACTAAGGCGCAAATATCGCCGCATTTTACTTCTTCTACTTTAGTTTTGCTCATTCCCTCGAAGGTCATCAACTCTTTGATTCTCGATTTTTCTATCGTACCATCGCGCTTACACAACGAAATATTCATTCCGTTACGCAACTTTCCTCGGGTAATACGACCTACAGCTAAACGCCCAACGTAAGGCGAATATTCCAATGAGGTAATCAGCATTTGCGGCGTGCCTTCCACCATTGACGGTGTCGGCACTTCTTCCAATATCAAATCAAGCAAGGGAGTAATATCGTTGGTAGATTTGCGCCAGTTGAGCGACATCCAGCCTTGCTTAGCGCTGCCGTAAACGGTTTTGAAGTCGAGTTGTTCTTCTGAAGCGCCCAGACTGAACATCAAATCAAATACCTGTTCGTTCACTTCATCGGGACGGCAGTTCAACTTGTCCACCTTATTAATTACAACCACTGGTTTTTTATTCAACGACAGGGCTTTTTGCAGCACAAAACGGGTTTGTGGCATGGTGCCTTCAAAGGCATCAACCAAGAGCAATACTCCGTCGGCCATATTCAGCACACGCTCCACTTCACCGCCGAAATCGGCGTGCCCGGGGGTATCAATGATATTAATTTTGTGGCCTTTGTACATCACCGATACATTTTTGGCCAAGATGGTAATACCGCGTTCGCGTTCCAAATCATTATTATCTAAGAGCAGTTCGCCGGGTTTTTCTGAGTCGCGGAAAATTTTTCCCTGTATAATCATTTTGTCCACCAGCGTTGTTTTACCGTGGTCAACGTGAGCTATAATAGCAATATTTCTGATTTTTTGCATCTAAGTATTTAAAAAGGGGTGCAAAGGTAGCAAAAAATGTGATAATAAGCTAATATAAGAATAATTTTTAACCACAAAGTATTATTATTAAGTGATTAAGGAATAATGTACAAAGTTTACAAAGAAAAACACGCTAATCTTAAAATCTTTTGTACTTTTGTAAAATTTTTTGTACTTTTTTGGTGAAAAATTTTCGAATATAACTGAATAACAAAGAATAACTGATAATCGCAAATCAATAAATGAAAAGAATTGACCGCTATATTATCACTTCCTACCTCGGGCCGATGCTGCTAACCTTTGCTATCGTTCTGTTTGTATTGGTATTGCAATTTATATGGTTGTATATTGACGAAATAGTGGGCAAAGGGCTTGAATTTTCTGTGATTGCCGAATTTATTTTCTGGGGAGGAGTAACTTTTATCCCATTAGCATTACCGCTATCAACCATGCTTGCCTCTTTAATGACAATGGGCAGCATGGGCGAAAACAATGAACTATTAGCAATGAAAGCGGCAGGCATGTCGGTACAACGCATCATCACTCCGCTGATAGGCATAGCCCTCATTGTTAGTTTTACAGCCTTTCTCATATCCAATCATCTTCTTCCCACGGCCAATCTGCATATTAATTCCCTGATGTCAGACATCCGGCACAAACGCTCTGAAATCAAAATTCCGACAGGAATTTTTTACAATGGTTTGGTAGATTACAGCATTCGTATAGACCGGCAAAATACAAATACCAACATGATGTATAACGTCATCTTGTATGACCATACTACTCAACGGGGTAATAATTCGGTTACCCGTGCCGACTCTGGGTTCATTAAATTTACCAGCGACAAACAATACCTGATTTTTAAACTCTTTGACGGATATACTTATGAAGATCAGCAACAGAACCCCGGTGAGACTGTTGATCCATTTCAAAAACGTTATTTTACAGAACAGGAAGTGTTAATTCCCTTGCGTGGTTACGAGTTCAAACGCGGCGAAAACGATGAACGCTTCAAAGGATTTGCAAAAATGAAAAGTTTGAGTGTACTTGGATATGAAAGCGATTCGCTATATAAACAAGAACAAGCGCTTACCAAAGAATTTTTACGTAATTTCACTTACAGAGCCAACTTTGTCCGCTCATTAGAATTTGATACACTACTGCTTGTCCAGGCACAATATGTTCAACCATTCGTCGGCGATTCCATCTTTAATGCGAGTACCAATGAAGAAAAATTAAATACCCTCACAAGCGCAGTAGAACGTATGTCTATGGCCATATCGCAAATAGACATGCATGTAGCCGACTTTGAGCAATACGATTATACTTTACGACGAGTAAATATTGAATGGCACCGCAAGTTGGCCTTATCCATAGCATGTCTTGTTTTCTTTTTTATCGGGGCGCCCTTAGGCACTATTATTCGTAAAGGTGGTCTGGGCGTGCCGGCTGTAATATCCATATTCTTTTTCGTACTTTATTGGGTAGTTGATATCAGTGGCGCCAAGTTAGCCCGTGAGGGTGTATGGCAGGCAGTGGTAGGAATGTGGTTATCAAGCGCCGTGTTGCTGCCTATCAGTATTTTTATTACTTATAAAGCAACCACCGACTCCAATTTGTTCAATATCGATAGCTATATCAAATTCTTTAATTCTATATCTAAAATACTTAAAAGAAAACAACCGCTTCGCATAGTATTCATGGGGACTCCCGAATTTTCCGCCCACAGCCTTCAGGCCTTAATAGATAAAAAATATCAGGTAGTAGGCGTAGTAACAACGCCCGATAAGCCTGCCGGACGGGGGCTTTCCACACAAGCCTCGGCAGTCAAAGGAACAGCTATTCGTTATCAGTTGCCGCTGCTGCAGCCCGAAAAATTGCGCGATGAACAATTTTTAGAAGAATTGAAGTCGTGGAATGCCGATATTTTTGTTGTAGTGGCCTTTAGAATGTTGCCCGAAGCTGTGTGGCGAATGCCGCGCTATGGCGCTTTCAATCTGCATGCTTCCCTCCTACCCCAATATCGGGGTGCAGCGCCTATTAATTGGGCGATTATCAATGGCGAAACAAGCACAGGCTTAACGACTTTTTTCTTAGATGAAAACATTGATACCGGACAGATTATTTTTAATGAAACAATAGCTATAGCACCGGAAGAAAATGCAGGACAACTACATGACCGGTTGATGTATGCAGGCGCAACATTGGTATGCAAAACCATTGACACTATAGCAGCCGGCAACCTGCAAACTGTCCAGCAGCCGCAACTATCTTCGTTAAAACCTGCACCGAAAATACACAAAGATACCTGCCGTATCAACTGGAACGATAATGCACAAGCTATTTATAATTTGATACGCGGACTAAGCCCTTACCCCGCAGCGTTCAGCGAGCTAAAAACAATTGATGGTAATACTATACCGACAAAAATTTATGCTGCAAGTTATACCCTCACATCACATGAATTGCACACCGGAACCATTGTCAGCGATAACAAGACTTTTTTGAAGGTGGCTTGCAGCGATGGGTTTATAGCGCTACAAGAACTGCAATTAGCCGGCAAAAAAAGAGTTGCCATAAAAGATTTTTTATTGGGATTCAGAGAAATAACAAATTGTAGTTTTATTAATTGAACATGTCAGCACTATTAAAGCAAGCGAATAATTTCGCTACACCGGTAGTTATTGTTGCCGATGGCGCCTTTCCTCAACATCCTGTTCCTTTAGAGATATTGCAGAAGGCGGCTACCATAGTGTGCTGCGACGGCGCCTGTAACAAATTGTTACAGCATGGCTTCACCCCACACCACATAGTGGGCGACATGGATAGCATTTCACCCCTGTTACAACAACGCTTTGCCGCGATACTCCACCATTTCCCCGACCAGGAAACCAACGACCTTACCAAGGCGGTAAAATTCTGTATTGCAAAAGGATGTGAGGCAGTGGACATTGTCGGCGCCACCGGCTGCCGCGAAGACCACAGCATAGGTAACATTTCATTATTAGCCGACTACGCAGCAGATATAAGAGTAAAAATGATTAGCGACACCGGAATTTTCACACCCCTGCTAAGCAGCGCTGCGCTTGATAGTTTTCCGGAACAAAAAGTATCCATATTTTGCTTAACTCCTGCGATATGCATTATTTCTCAAGGTTTGAAATATCCGTTAAATGAGGTGATTTTCGATAGTTGGTGGAAAGGCACGCTGAACAAAGCCACCGGCCATCGCATTGATTTACAATTTAATTTTGGGAAAATTATTGTGTATCAGTCGTTTTACGATAAATAATTTAAAAATTAAAATTTAAAATTTAATAAATTATTAACAATTTATTAAAAAGTGTAAGGTGTTTAGCTAAAAGTATAGTACATTTGCAAAATTAAAAAACCTAAAAAATAAAAACAATGACCAGACTAACTATGATTTTAGTGGCAATTCTTTTGGCATTTACGGTTAATGCTCAAAATATTATATTGCCAACAAACGGAAGCAAAGGCATTACAAAATCGAATGACCGGTTTTCCGGATTTCAAGCTACATTTTCATACAGCCAAATTGAAAGTGTAACTATCACAGGAACAGAAAAAGGTTCATTTTCAGCGATAACTATTGCAGGAGCCTATCTTGATGGCGATTTTGGTATGCCGGGATTACCTATTTTCAGAAAAATGATTTCCGTTCCGGTAGGAGCAACACCAAAGATTGTGATAAGAAATTACACTGCAGCCGAATATCGTTTAGAAGATTACGGTATTCAAACTATCTTCCCCGTACAGCCGGATGTGAGAAAAGATCAAAGCAATGTTCCTTTCATTTATGATGAGAAAGCATATACGCTCAACGATTACAACTATTCGGACATGGCTGAAGTCGGCGTTTTGGGGAAAATGCGTGGTATGGTTATCGGCATGCTTGTTGTTCGCCCCGTACAGTATAACCCTGTTACCAACACTATCATGGTGTACAATGACATAGAGGTTGAAGTAACTTTTGAGGACAGCGATGTACAAAAGACACATGAGTTGTTCACAAAAACTTATAGTCCGCATTTTGCAAATATGTACGGAGTAGCTTTCAACCAAGGCGTACATAAAGGCGTATTTGAAGATAATCCCGATTTACACACTACTCCCGTCCGTATGTTGGTTATCGCCAATCGTATGTTTGAAGCTACCTTGCAGCCCTGGATTGAATGGAAAACCAAAAAAGGTTTCTACATGGACGTTAATTATACTGATGTAATTGGAACAACGGCAGCAGCCATTAAAACATTCTGTCATAATAAATACAATTCAGGCATAGGCAGCGGAACGGCGCCAACCTACATTGTAATTGTTGGTGACACACCGCAAGTACCTGCAAGCCAAACAGGAAGTTCAACTGCAAAAGCTACCGACCTGTATTATGCTACTGTGGATTCAGATTATTTCCCAGAAATGTATTACAGCCGTATGTCAGCCACAACAACCGCACAATTGGAAAACATCATTGAAAAAATACTGTATTATGAGCAATATCAATTTGCCGATCCGTCTTTTTTGGATAATGTATTGTTGATTGCCGGCGCTGACGGAACATGGAATCCTCGTGTTGGACAACCAGCCATTAACTACGCTGCCAATTACTATTACAATGCAGCTAACGGCTACGCCAATGTTTACAAATATCTAGACTCCTATTCCGGTTGTTATGCTAATTTCAACAATGTAGGGTTTGCTAATTATACAGCCCATTGTAGCGAGACCAGCTGGGGCGATCCTTCTTTTACCAATTCTCAAATCGGTGGCTTAACCAATCTGAATAAATATTTTGTAGCCATGGGCAACTGCTGTTTGGCAGCCGATTTCGGCTATGGCGAATGTTTTGGAGAAGCTATGATACGCGCCGAGAAGAAAGGCGCTGTGGGATATATTGGCTCTTCCCCCAGCAGCTATTGGGGCGATGACTTCCATTTTGCCGTTGGAGCGTACGCTGGTAATATCGAAACTATTACAAACCCAACCCTGCAAAATACTACCGATGGCGTTTACGATTTAATGTTCCGCGATGCCGATTTCAATTGCCTGTCTTCGCATGTTTTTGGCGGAAACTTAGCTGTTACCTACGCTCACGTCAATCCGGGATATACAGTACATACTTCAAGCCCCTGGTATTATTGGGAAGCCTACAATGTATTGGGCGATGGTTCTTTAATGCCTTATAACGGACAAGCTGTCGATAACACGGTTTCACATCTTCCTATAGTGCCTATTGGAATGACTTCTTATGAAATAACTGCTATCCCCGGTTCTTATGCAGCTATTTCAAAAGATGGCATATTGCATGGCGTAGCGGTAGCTGATGCTTCCGGCATCGCCAATGTTAGCTTAGATCCACCCATTATTTCAGGAGGAGACGTTGATATTGTTGTTACACGGAATCAATATAGGCCTTATATAGTACAGATTCCGGCAGCTGCTTTATCCGGACCTTATATTGTTAGTAATGGCTATGATGTTGCCGATGGAAGTGAGCTAACCTACATCTCGGGAAATAGCCAAATTGCCGTTACATTGAAAAACGTAGGAGCAGATCCAACCGCAGGAACACTTTCGGTTAACATTTCTTGCGACGACCCGCAACTGACCATTAATAGCGCAACAGCAACATGTGGAAGCATGAACGACGGCGGAACAGCTATAGTCAACTTCAATGTTACCGTAGCCAACAGTATTCCCGATAATAAAACTTTCCCTGTAACAGTAACCGTAACAGATACCGACAATACAGTATGGGAAAGCATACTATCGTTGAAAGCATACGCTCCCGACTTCTCTTTGGAACAAGTTTTGGTTAACGGCGTGGAAGACGGCAATTTAGAACCGGACGCAATAACTACGCTTACACTCGTCATAAAAAATAAAGGCAATGCCGACGCTTTTGCCGTAATAGGCGACATAACAACAAGCAGCGCATTTATTACTCCGGCTTGTGACGATCAGAATACCGTAGCACAAAATTTACCTGCAGGAGAAACTATAGAACTAACATTCATTGTAATAACCGACCAATCAATGCCTTTCGGGCATAATGCAGACTTTAACCTTTCGCTCACTGCTCAATATGGACGTACTTATGAGGCGCCATTTAATGCTGTCTGTTCCGCAGGTAGTTTCTGTATTCCACAATCATCCAATGGTTGTAATTCAAACGACAAATTTACATTGGTTAAACTGACAAAAGTTTCTAATGGGGATATTTTAATAGATCACGCTCCTACTTGCAACAGTCCTAACGGCTACACTAATTATACCGGCAGTATTATCGTACCAATTGAACCCGGAGCACAATATGTACTTAATGTGACGGTTGGAAACGGAGGTACCCAACATATTAAAGGTTGGTTTGATGTAAACGGGAACAACATTTTTGATGCTAACGAATTGTTATTTAGCGGCAGTTGTTCTTCAGGTGGTTCAACCTCATTTACTTTTACTGCTCCTCAAGATTATATGCCCGGCAACCAATGTTTCAGGCTACGTTGCCAATATAACACCGCTCCTGCCGATGCTTGCAGTAGTATGAGTTACGGGCAAACCCTTGACTATACTATAGTTTTACCTGAAATATATCCGCGCGTTCAAAACGTAGTTGCAGTATTGGACGACTCAAATATTACCATTAATTGGGATGCGCCAAACGGACAAACACCCGATGGCTACAATATTTACCGAAACGGAAACCGTTTAAACACAACCTTATTGACAAGTCCAACCTTTACAGAAAGCAATCTTTCTGATGGCGTATATGTTTACAATGTAACTGCTGTTTTCGCAGGCAATCAGGAATCGCTTGCTCAAATGTCCAATATTATTTGCCTTACAGACCAACTGTTGTTTACTATAAACTATAATACTCCTGCCAACGGCACCTTATCGGTAACCGCCGGCACTGCCACCATTGAAAACGGAACTTTGGTTAACGCTAATACAGTATTAACAATTACCGCTACACCTGATGATGCTGTCAAGTATCGCTTAGAAACGTTAACGGTAAATGAAACTAACTTTACAAGTGGAAACA
>JAIRUB010000012.1 GCA_031254635.1 Prevotellaceae bacterium
GGCACAAAGATATAACAAGCAAATCAATTATGAGAAAATGTTGCAAAAAAACAGCCTGAAATTTGAGCACTTGAAGCCTTCGTCTATTTTTTAGCCTGAAATTTGGGCATTACTCCTAAAATTCAATTAGTTATGCGGTGTAATAGCCTGAATTTTGTCCACATCGCCTAATTCGGAAATTTTTTGTATCTTGCGCATATCTTTTGGTTTTAATTACCCCGATTTTGGCAATGAAACCGTATTTTCGTGGTAATGCACGGCAGCTACAAAAAATCCCAATATTTTCAAAATGAATTTGTTGGAATTTGAATTTTATTTATTGAATAGCCCTATTTAACTACTTGCTCAATCATCCCTTCATCTGCTATATTCGGCATAGTCACTTGCAGGTCGGGGGTACGTTGCATTTCGCGTTTGATGGCAAAGATAGCGCCTTCGTTGCGTGCCCAGCTGCGGCGGGCAATGCCGTTATTCACATCCCACAGGAGCATGGACTCAAGTCGTCGTTGTGCATCAGCGCTCCCGTCAAGGGTAAGGCCAAAGCCGCCGTTGATTACCTCGCCCCAGCCTACGCCGCCGCCGTTGTGCAACGACACCCAGGTAGCGCCGCGGGCTGCATCGCCGATAACGTTGTGTACAGCCATGTCGGCAGTAAAGGAGGAACCGTCGTAAATATTGGAAGTTTCGCGGTAAGGCGAATCGGTGCCCGATACATCGTGATGGTCGCGTCCCAGCACCACGGGAGCTGAAACTTTTCCTTCGCCTATAGCCTTGTTAATGGCGGAAGCAACGCGGATACGCACTTCGCTGTCGGCATACAGGATGCGTGCTTGCGAGCCTAGTACTAAATTATTTTTCTGCGCCTCGCAAATCCACTTAATATTATCTTCGAGTTGAGGCTTAATCTGTTCCGGCGCTGTTGTGTATATGTTTTTGAGTACTTCGAGCGCCAGCCGGTCGGTAGTTGCAAGGTCTTCCGCTTTTCCGGAAGTGCATACCCAGCGGAAAGGTCCGAATCCGTAGTCGAAGAACAGCGGCCCTAAAATATCTTGGATGTAGGAATTATACTTAAATTGTCCATCGGATTTAAGAATGTCGGCGTTGGCACGTGAAGTTTCAAGTAAAAAAGCATTGCCGTAATCGAAAAAATACATACCGCGCTCAGTGAGGGTATTAATCGCTTTTACCTGACGTCGCAATGACTCCTCTACCTCTTTTTTAAATTGTTCGGGTGCTTCGGCCATCATGCTGTTGGCTTCATCAAAGCTAAGCCCGGCGGGGTAGTATCCTCCTGCCCAGGGATTGTGTAAGGAAGTTTGGTCGCTGCCTATATCTACTTTTAGATTGTCGTGTGCCAAGCGTTCCCAGAGGTCAACAACATTGCCCTGATAGGCTAAAGATACCGCTTCTCTACCGGCTACCGCTTTTTTGATGCGCGGAATCAATCTGTCTAAATCGGTATGCACCTCGTTAACCCAACTTTGACTGTAGCGGGTTTGAACAACTTTTGGATTGATTTCGGCAATTACGCCCACTATGCCGCTTACCACGGCAGCCTTAGGCTGTGCGCCTGACATGCCGCCAAGGCCTGAACTCACAAAAAGTTTGCCTTCAACACTTTCTCCGGCTTGGGTTACGCGGCGGGCTGCATTCATTACGGTAATTGTAGTGCCATGCACAATGCCTTGAGGGCCGATATACATGAAAGAACCTGCAGTCATTTGACCATATTGAGAAACACCTAAGGCGTTGAATTTTTCCCAATGGTCCTTACTTGAGTAATTAGGAATTACTATGCCATTAGTGATAATTACCCGCGGTGCATCCTTGTGCGAAGGGAAAAGCCCCATGGGATGACCGGAATATAGCACCAAGGTTTGCTCGTCGCTCATGGTAGCCAAGTATTGCATGGTGAGCAGGTATTGCGCCCAATTTTGAAACACAGCGCCGTTGCCGCCGTAAGTAATTAACTCATGCGGATGCTGTGCCACTGCCTTGTCGAGGTTGTTTTGCAGCATCACCATGATGGATGCCGCCTGCCGCGAGCGGTAGGGATACTCGTCAATCGGATGTGCATATATTTCGTAATCAGGGCGAAATCGGTACATGTAGATACGGCCGTAAGTTTCTAACTCATGGTAAAATTCCTGCGCCAACACAGCATGGTGCTTTGTCGGAAAATAACGAAGCGCATTTTTTAGCGCTAATTTTTTTTCTTCCTTATTAAGAATATCCTTACGCTTTGGAGCATGGTTTATGGTTGTATCGTAAGGCTTCGGTGCAGGAAGCATTTCAGGAATACCTGCTAATATCTGTTGCTGAAAAGTCATGTTTAATTGCTTATTTGTTGATTTGCTTATTTGTCCACGAATTACACAAATTATTTATTATTCATTATTTATTAGTAATCCTATATTCATTGCTTTGTCTATTGCTTTACCGAGTCCTTCTGGCGCCTTGCCTCCGGCTACGGCAATGAAAGGCTGTCCGCCACCGCTGCCGTCCATTTCCTTAGCAGCTTCCTTCACTATGTTGGAAGCATTCAGTCCTTTTTTTACCAAGTTGTCGCTTAGTGCAACCACTAACGAACATTTACCGGAGAGGTTGCTACCGGCCACAAAAAGCAAGTCCTCTACTTCTTTGCATAGTTGAGAACCTATTTCTTTTAAAACTTCAGATGGAGCATTATTTTGTATGCGGGCTACTTTAATGCCGTTGATTTCATTCAGATTTTGCTTGATTTGTTCCTTGGCCAAACCTATTTTTTCCTTTATGAATTGTTGCACCTGCTTGTTCAAATCAGTATTTTCGTCAATGGCTTTCTTAGCAGCTTGCAACAGGTTCGGGGCATTATTGAACAGTTCGTGCACCATTTCTAATATTTGCAGGAGGTTGCTGATGTGGGCTTCGGCATTAGCCGCGGTAACAGCCTCAATGCGGCGTACACCTGCTGCAATGGAACTTTCCGAGAGGATTTTGAAATAACCGATATTACCGGTAGCCGCCACATGTGTGCCTCCGCACAGTTCTGTAGCCTCGTCAAAACGTACAACTCGTACATTATGACCGTATTTTTCGCCGAACAAGGCAATGGCGCCCATTTTTTGCGCTTCGGCCATTGGAATACTGCGCAGTTCAACAAGAGGAATATTCTTGCGGATAAGTTCATTGACCATTTTTTCTACCGCTGATATTTCTTCATCGGTCAGCTTTTGGAAGTGCAAGAAGTCGAAACGCAGGTGACCGGCATTTACCAATGAACCTTTCTGTTCTACGTGGCTGCCCACTACTTTGCGGAGGGCGTAATGCAGGAGATGGGTGGCGCTGTGGTTGCAGGCTGTGGCGACACGTTTGTGCTCGTCAACTTGTGCAATAAATACGGCATCAAGATTGTCGGGTAGTTTGTCTATAATATGAAGAATGAGATTATTTTCCTTGATAGTGTTACGAACATTAAGAATGATGTTTCCTGCCTCGTCGTGCAGTGTGCCTTCGTCGCCTGCCTGTCCGCCGCTTTCGGCATAAAAAGGCGTGCAATTTAACACTAATTGTACACTATCTTTGTTTTTTTCTTTGACATGGCGGTAACGCGCTATTTTAGCCTCACAGCGGGTAGTATCATAGCCAACAAATTCTGTTTGTTCTATGGAATGTATTTCTACCCAGTCGCCTTCTTCCTTGGCGGCAGCATTGCGGCTACGGTTTTTCTGGGCTTCTAATTCTTTTTCGAATCCCGCAAGGTCAACCGTAAATTCCTTTTCACGGGCGATAAGTTCAGTAAGGTCGATAGGAAAGCCGAAGGTGTCGTACAGTTGAAAAGCGGTAGCACCGTCAATTTTTTGCTGTCCGGCATCTTTCTTCATAATGCTGTCTAAAAGTTGAATTCCCTTGTCAAGTGTACGCAGGAAGGTGCTTTCTTCTTCAGCTATTACTTTAGTGATGAGTGTTTGTTGGGCTGTTAATTCAGGGAAAGCTTTGCCCATTTGCGTCACGAGGGTAGGCACTAATTGGCAAATGAAAGGTTCATTGAAGTTCAGAAAGGTGTAGCCATAGCGTACAGCGCGGCGGAGAATGCGGCGAATCACATAGCCCGCCTTTACATTCGATGGCAGTTGACCGTCGGCAATAGAAAAACAAATCGCACGAAGATGATCGGCTATTACCCGCATGGCCACGTCGGCTTCTTTATCTTCGCCGTATCGGTGTCCGCAAAGGATAGCTATTTTGTTAATGAGTGGTTGAAATACGTCGGTGTCATAATTGCTTTGCTTGCCTTGAATGGCCATGCAGAGCCGTTCGAACCCCATGCCCGTATCAACGTGCTTTTGCGGCAGTGGTTCAAGGCTGCCGTCTGCCTTGCGGTTGAATTGAATAAACACTAAGTTCCATATTTCAACTACTTGTGGATGGTCGGCGTTTACTAATTTAGCACCGTCTATTTTTTGCCTTTCTTCGTTGTTACGCAAATCAATGTGCAGTTCGCTGCAGGGGCCGCAGGGACCGCTGGCGCCCATTTCCCAAAAATTATCTTTTCGCTTGCCGAACAAAATACGTTCTTCTGGCAGGTATTCTATCCAATAGGCGAGGGCATCATTGTCGGCTGTTAAGCCTTCCTCGTCGCTACCCTCACAGACAGTAGCATAAAGACGGTCTTTGTCAATTTTATATACTTCGGTAAGCAGTTCCCATGCCCAGGCCATGGCTTCTTTTTTAAAATAATCGCCAAAGCTCCAGTTACCAAGCATTTCAAACATGGTATGGTGGTAGGTATCCCGGCCTACTTCTTCCAAATCGTTATGTTTACCACTCACGCGCAGGCATTTTTGCGTGTTGGCCACTCTTTTGAATTCAATGGGGGTATTGCCTAAAAACCAGTCTTTGAACTGGTTCATTCCTGCATTGGTAAAGAGCAGGGTAGGGTCGTTTTTAATCACCATTGGGGCAGATGGTACGATGGTGTGCCCTTTTTGCTTGAAAAAATCCAAAAATGTTTGTCGTATTTCTTTTGATGTCATTGACATAAAACCTATTGTGTAAAAAAAACAATAAAAAATCATACAAAAATAGTACTTTTATTTTGTTTTTCGCTAAAAAATATCTAATTTTGCACGCTTTTAGACATAAATATCAAACAATGGCCAAATTAAAATATAAATTTAACAAGGAAACACTTTCTTTTGAGGTTTACAAAACAAGTATTTTGAAACGCTTCAAACGGTCTGTCGGCTTTTTTGTGTTGAGCGTGGTAGTTGCCGTAGGATGTTTTTCAATATATGCTCATTATTTTGATACCCCAAAACTATTATCATTACGCCGTGCTAATGCTGAGTTGGTCTTGGGGCTTGAGTTGTTGAAGAAAGACATAACAACTCAAACTGATAAAATATTGCTACAGATGCAATTGAGAGATAATAATGTTTATCGTCCTACCTTTGGTTTGCAAGATGTTCCATTGACTGTACGTAATGCAGGTTTTGGTGGAGTTGACCGTTATACTTCCAAATATGGTAAGTCAACTTATGCAAATTTGTTAATGGATTGTGCATTGCAATTAGACCGTTTGCAGCGGAAAGTATATGTTCAAACCATGTCGTTTGATACCATAGCTCACAATGCCTTGTTGATTGAACAGATGGCTGAATGTGTGCCAACTATCCAACCGATAGCTGCCGTACCACTCCATGTTAATTCATACTTTGGAGTGAGGGTGGATCCTTTTGGAGGAGGCCTTCGCGAACATTTAGGGCTTGATTTTGCCGGAAAAACAGGAGATAAAATATTTGTTACAGGTAATGGAAAAGTGGCTACGGTAGACTATTCGTTTGCAAGATCCGGATATGGAAATTGTGTGGTAATAGATCATGGTTTTGGTTATAAGACTCGTTATGCCCACTTGCAAACGATATCGGTGCGCCAAGGGCAGCAAGTACAGCGTGGTGAGCAAATTGGCACAATGGGGAGTACAGGCCGTTCAGTAGCCCCTCACCTTCATTATGAAGTGTTGTATCGAAATAAACAAGTGAATCCCTTGAATTTCTTTGTTAATGACCTTGAACCGAAAGATTTGGTCAGTATTATGAATATTGATATTACAGAAATCAAAGGAGATTTTGATTAGGATATGAAACATTATCGTTATCATCACGAACTTCTTGTTTTTGTTAAGGAAAGAAAAGATTTTTGGGAAATTGTTCGAAACGGTGTTATTTATCTTTTGGCTATAGTTTTTATGACGGTGGCTTATTACATTGTATATTCCTTGTTTTTCGATACCGTAGAAGAGCGCGCAGAAAAGCGTGAAAATATCTTGTTATCGGAAGGAACAACTGTGTTTTCCGAAAAGAAGGATAGGATGGTGGAAGTAATTGAGCAGTTACAAGAACGTGACCAAGAAATTTACCGAACAATTTTTCGTTCCGACGTAGTGCCACTATATATGGTCAGTGAAAGTGATTATGAAACCTATTTCAAGTTGAATGATGCCGAATTAGCTCAACGTACCATGAAGGTAATGCGCAATTTGAATTCACGGGCTGCTAATGTTACGCAATTGATGAATCGTCTTGCCACAAATTTGAACGCGATGGAAAAAAATAGCCTGTTGGCTATACCCTTTCTTCAGCCTATAAATAATGAAGGGCTTACGCATATAGGAGCATCCATAGGCATGCGTATTCATCCATTTTATAAGGTGTTAAAACGCCATACGGGAATTGACTTTATTGCCGGCGAAGGAGCTGATGTATTTGCCACGGCTGGTGGCCGTGTGCTTTCGGTGGAACGTTCAATGCGGGGAACAGGAAATAGGGTAGAGGTTGACCACGGTAATGGCTATGTAACCACCTACTCGCACCTGAGTGAAATGTTGGTGCAAAAGGGCCAGGCTGTGCAACGCGGACAGGTGATTGCCCGTGTGGGAAGCACAGGCCAGTCAATGTATCCGCATCTGCATTATGAGGTAATAAAAGATGGAACTATTATGGACCCGCTGGATTATTTTTTCATTGGCCTGCTGCCCGAAGATTACGATATGCTCCGCCAACTCTCCATATCCAGCGGACAATCTCTGGATTAGGGTGAAAGGTAAAAAGGGAAAGGGTAATAAGGTGTTTAAACAAATAAACAACAAATAAGCAAATAACCAACTTAATAATTAATCCTTAATCCCTAATTATTAATCATTAATCATTATTTCCATGCCGTACAAAGAAACTAAAATAGAAAAAATGTACTACTCCATAGGCGAAGTAGCCGATATGTTTGGAGAGAACACATCATTGATTCGCTTTTGGGCCAACAAGTTCAAAGATGTTATTAAGCCGATGAAGAATAAGAAAGGAAACAGGATGTTTACTTCCGAAGATATTGTAAACATCCGCATTATTCATCAACTGGTGCGGGAAAAAGGTATGACTCTCGACGGTGCTCATAAACGAATAAAAGAAAATCGCAGCGGCGAAGACCGTTCAGCCGAAGTTTGCGAAAGCCTCGAACGTATCAAAGAAGAGTTGTTGGCGATTAAGGAAATGATATAAGGTACAAGGCTAAAGGGTGCAAGGTAAAAGCCAATTTAAGAATTTAAAGATTTAAAAATTCAATAACTTTATAAACTTTTAACTCATAACTCGCTTCACGCCTTGCTCCTCATGCTTCACAACAAATAAGCAAATCAACAAATAACCATGCAAGCAAAAGACATCGCCCTAATAATAGAAGAATTAGCTCCCCTGAAGTGTCAGGAGGACTATGATAATGCCGGCTTTAGTGTCGGACTTCCTTCTTCGGAAGTGAAAGGAGTATTGCTCTGTGTAGATGTTACAGAAGAAATTATTGACGAGGCGATAACTGTAAGCACCAATATGATTATATCACACCATCCAGTGATTTTCAGTGGTTTGAAGCATATTATTGGAGATAACTATGTAGAGCGGATTGTAGCTAAAGCATTGAAACACGATCTTATACTTTATGCAGCCCACACCAACCTCGACAATGTGCCTTACGGCGTGAATTGGACTATTGCACAACAATTAGGTCTGCAAAACATTCAGATATTGACGCCGTTGAACTCTGACCCTCAGGCAGGAACAGGAGTTGTGGGAAACCTGCCGGTGCCGATGCATGTAGAGCATTGGTTGGCTTTATTAAAGCAACATTTTACTATTCCGCACCTTCGGCATAACCGGCTGCCAAAACCGGAAGTCAGGCGGATAGCCATTTGCGGTGGTAGCGGCGCCTTCTTGATAGATGCGGCAGTAGCAGCCGGAGCTGACTGCTTTATCAGTGCCGACTTTAAATACCATAACTTTTTTGATGTCGACGGACGCTTATTAATAGTGGATGCCGGACATTATGAAACAGAAAAATGTGTTTTATCCATCTTTTTTGACCTACTTACGAAAAAAATGCCTAATTTTGCAGTCCGAATTACCGGAAAAATATCCAATCCTGTAATTTACTGCTAATTAAAATATTAAATTCTTGAATCTTTAAATTCTTAAATCTTTAAATTATATCGTATGGCAAAGACTGCAACTGCTACCGACAAAACAAAAGAAAAAGTTAGCCCAAGACCCGAGGCGGCTCCTAAAAAGATGGTGATGGATACGGATGCTTCTATGGAATCAAAACTGAAACTCTTATATAAATTACAGCACACCGATTCCAAGATAGATGCAATTAAATTGTTGCGCGGCGAGCTTCCCTTAGAAGTACGTGATTTGGAAGACCATGTGCAAGGTTTGAAAACACGTGTGACAAATTTTCAGGCTGAAGTTAAAGAATTAGAGTCTGCTGTCGCTAAGAAAAAAGTAGAAATAGAAACGGCTAAGGCTTTAGTGAAAAAATATGAAGGACAGCAAAATAATGTAAAGAATAACAGAGAATACGATTCTATTACTAA
>JAIRUB010000077.1 GCA_031254635.1 Prevotellaceae bacterium
AAACTATATGCTTCTCAAAAAACGAAGAAGTACATGATAAACTGATAGGGATATATATCGAAAAGCATTATTTCAAAACAGGAAAATATTATTAATTCAGCTGTTGTGAAACACTACCAGCTATCAATATGTTTCCCCTGCGGAGAAAAACACCCCGTACCAAGCACCTCGCACCCAGCACCTTGTACCTTTCACCTTTCACCTTTCACCGGTTACAGGGCGAAAATCCAAACGAGAAATGCGGATGCAAAGGTTAAGATGGCATATAACTCAGGGAATACAGCTAAAATCAGTGTTGGGCCAAAAACATCCCTGCCATTGCTCATTTCCACCAAGCCATTGCATGCGATTTTTACTTGATGTAAGCAAGAGAAATAACCTGCAAAGCCCACAGCGCAACCCGCTGCAAAGGTAAGCGCCCCTTGCATCAGGGTAAGCTCTGTCATACCGGATAATTTTAATAAGAAAAGGAAAAACGCTGCAAAGGCATACAATCCCTGGGTAGTAGGTATTGCACAAAGTACAAGGCCTTTTCCAAACATGTCGGGGTTCTTTTTCATTCCCCCGATTAAGGCGTTTGAAGCCATTGACACACCAATAGCGCTACCAACGCAAGGGAGTGTCAACATAACAGCCAAACCAAGCATTGCTAAAATAAGGGGTAAAGTAAATAAAGTTTCCATATAACAAATTAATTTAAAGATTTAAAATTCAAAAGAGCGAAAATATTAATTTAAAGATTTTTTTGTAAGCGGTTTATAGGGTCGTCCTCCTCCTTCAAAGCCAACATGTTTATAAAATTCGACAAAGGTTAAACGCATGGGGTGCACAAAGGCTCCTATGGATGAGAGGGCCATTACGCCAATGTGTCCAAATAAAAGTATCAAGCCTCCCAATACATATCCTATACAAGGTAGATTAAACATCATAGTTCCCATTGTGTTCACTACGAAGCCTAGAATACCGCCTGCTGTGGCTAAGCCAAAGAGACGGATGTAAGAGAGCAAATCGCCAAAAATACCGACTACATCGTAAAGCGCGGCAAAACCCACTCCTATGCGGGCAAATATATTCTTTGATGTGGACGTAAAGAAGAGGAATAACGCCACGCCCAAGCACAGTACGATTGTTATCACTATAGAAGGAACGGGCAATGACAGAAATTCCCGTGCTGCCACCAAACCTGCGCCTATCAGCACGAGTGTCCAACCCAAGGGCGCCAGGCCATGTTGGAAGCCGTAACGTTTCATAGCATCGAAGGCGCGTACTAATTTAGCAAAAATAATATGGAGCGCCCCAAAGACTATGGCAGACCAGAAGAGTTGCATATCGTCGAAAAACACTCCTTCGATGTGGAAGAGTTCGCCTAATTTCATTCCGAAGAAGGTACCCGTAAGCAATGGCATTACTACGCTACCAACTCCCAAAAACTGTACTAAGCTAAGAATAGATTTCATTTTTGGCAGGAAGAATTTAGCGATGGTGCCGAGCAGTATGAATGTAATACCATAACCCATATCGCCCAAACAGAAGCCGAAAAACAGCATGTAGAAAGGCGAAAAATGGGCTGTTACATCCAACTCATCATACTTAGGCGGCATAAACATATCGCCTACAGGTTCGAAAAGTCGGGAATACTTATTATTTTTAAGTTTGATAGGCGGATTATCTTTTATGGTAGCTTTATCCTGTAAATACACTATTTGTTCCTGTTCGAGAAAATCCAACACCTCTTTATTTTGCGGCTCGGGGACAAAGGCCGTCAACACCGACAAGGTATTAGCCACCTCCGGCTGTGCGCCCTGAGCAGCTAAGTACAGGTCTAACTTTTCGAACAACTCGTTGCGATAGGTTGCCAAGCGCTCTTTCTGCAGAGCATACTTGGCTAATTTATGCAGTATGTTCTCTTGACGATGGGCTATACTGTCTAATTCATTCTCCAATATAGTTACCGAAGCTACCGGCAAGCGGACTTCCGACAAGGGAAAGCTATAAGGTTCACCTTGTACTTCCAATACAGTAAAGTAAATCTTTCCATTCTCCCTGTTAATCACTTTTACCACATGTTCCTGCTCCCATTCTTCGGATTTTGTTGTATAAATTTTCTCCGGAGCAATATAAAAGTGAGGAGTAATATTCATTTTTTTCAAGTGGTCAACAGGTTCAGTTCCCCAGTTGCCCCAGGGGCGCGACACTCCTATTTCGAGCATAAGCTTTGCCCGTTGTTCATTTAACTGCGTATGCTCGACCCACAATTCTTCCGTGCGTTGTAGCAGGTGCGAGGGATAGTCGTGTTGCGTATCGTCGGGCTCGGCATCATCAGTCTTCACCTTACGCAGCAATTTATATGCTGCATTGTAGCGGTTAATTTCTTCTAATAAGGAACCGGAATGCGCATCGACAGGGCGGCTGCTGCGCCGCACATCCACTACGCCAAGCGATTGCAATCGCTCTAAAAACCGTACTGTATCTTGGTGGTAGAGCAGCAAATCATATTTTATCATGGGTACAATCATGCGGCTGCCTCCTCTTTTTGTGGTCGTTCTTTCACTATTTTCTGCGCTGCTTTAGAAAGATTTTCTTCATCTTCCATAAAGCGTTTAATCTTTAACATGGCCTCTTGATATCCGGGTATCTGCACCTTTTCATACAGATTAACCTTTTGGGTAGTCTTTTTCCGGACATAGTCTAATATGCGCATTTTTTCTATATAAAATTCGCTTTCAATACCCACCTGCACAAGGTTTTTCAATATTTGTATCCCGTCGGCTAACCACAGTGGGTTGCAGAAGAGGTTATAGGGTTTAACTTCGAATAGCACATTTTTCAGCACAGGTACTTTCACGCCGGCGATTTTCACCATTTCCATTTCCACATCGCGCACGGCGATCAATCCTTGGTGAAACTCGTTCCACAGTCCGGCCATATAATCGTAAGAAGCTATTTTCTGTTCTAACTCCTGCACTAATTCTTCGGAGCGCTGCTTCGCCCGTTTCACCTCCAAACGCAATGCCGATTCTTTGTTTTTGAGCGTAGGCAATGCCTTTACCCGTGTCTTGAGTTGCTTCTCAAGTTCGTTGCGCGAGGTTTTATTAAGTTGATATTTTATGGCCATTGTTATTTAATTTCGGGTTTCGAGTTTAGGATTTCGTTAGTTGTTGTTTATTTGTTATTCATTGTTAATCGATAAATTTCTGTTTTTCTCGTGAAATCATTTCTGCAAGTTCGTCTTCTGTTGGTAAAATAGTTTTGTTTTTGATATGCCGTTCAAGCAGGCGTGAGCTCCAATTTTGTTCAGTAGATTCTTTGATATAATATTCTCTTTCTTCCTGATTATCAAGGCGCATAATCAAGCGAATATTTGTCCAAGTCAAATTCTCTACGCGCTGCGTAGAGAATTGATTATAGTCGGGAAATACCAAATAAAACTGCCTGATATTCCATAAATTTGCCTCTGAAAAGCCCTTACCAATTGTATCTGACAAATATCGTGATAAATTTGCAATTAGATAATCGCCATAGTTAGCACGGTTTTGTCCGTGTTGTTCCTGCTCTACAATACGTCTGCCTATTTGCCAATAAGTACGAACCATAATTGTGTTAACTGTCTTATACGCAGCACCCCTTGCTTGTTTTAGCAATTCCTCTATTTCGTTATAAAACGCATTCTCATTTTTCGACAACTTACACATGCTTGCTCTTTTTTATTTACGTATTTATCCTTCTTTTAATTTTCAACTTTCAATTCTTAATTTTTAATTAATTCGGCCAGTATTGGTTAATAAATTCTTGTTTGATGGCTGTTTCGGGCTTGGTGAAATATTTGGCAAACAGTTTCCAAGTACGGTCGAGCATCTCGTTAATATCAATATTAATGTCGATTGACAATATATTTTCAGAATAATCCTTAGCAAATTCTAAGGTGCGGCGGTCGTAGTCGCTCAGGTCGAAGCCGTTTTCCAGCTTTGTTTTAGCATTGGCGGCATCGGCGTAGAGACGCACGGCGGCATTCATCACCTGAGGATGGTCGCTACGGGTTGCCTTCCCTATCACCAATTGTTTCAAACGCGACAAGGAGCGGAAGGGGTCAACAATCACCTTTCCTGTATCGCTGTCGGTACGCAGGAACAACTGTCCTTCGGTAATATATCCTGTATTATCGGGAATAGCGTGGGTAATATCACCGCCACTCAAAGTAGTAACGGCAATAATTGTGATAGAACCACCATCGGGAAGCTGCACAGCCTTTTCGTAAAGCTTGGCTAAATCGCTATACAGAGAGCCGGGCATACTGTCTTTCGATGGGATTTGGTCCATACGGTTACTAACAATACTGAGGGCATCGGCATAGAGCGTCATATCGGTCAGCAGCACTAATACTTTTTCATTCTTGTCCACCGCAAAATATTCGGCTGCGGTAAGCGCCATATCGGGTACCAACAAACGTTCCACCGGAGGCTGCTCGGTGGTATTCACAAAGCTGATGATGTGCCCCAGCGCGCCGGCATTTTCAAACACTTGTTTAAAATACAGGTAGTCGTCGTTACTCAGTCCCATTCCGCCGAGAATGATTTTATCAACCTTAGCGCGCAGGGCCACGTCGGCCATCACCTGATTGTAAGGCTGGTCGGGGTCGGCGAAGAAAGGAATTTTTTGTCCCGACACCAATGTATTGTTCAGGTCAATCCCTGCGATGCCTGTAGCAATCAGCTGCGAGGGCTGTTTGCGGCGAAAAGGATTTACCGAGGGACCGCCGATTTCGCGTGCTTCCCCTTCTACCTCCGGGCCGCCGTCGATAGGTAATCCGTAGGCATTGAAAAAACGTCCTGCCAAGTCGTCGCTCACGTTAAGTGTAGGCGGCTCGCCGAAAAATACCACTTCGGCATTGGTAGCAATCCCTTCGGTGCCTGAGAATACCTGCAGGGTAATCAAGTCGCCATTGATTTTCACCACCTGCGCCAAACGTCCGGCTACTGTGGCTAACTCGTCCGTTACCACGCTTTGGGCGCGCAGCGACACGGTAGCCTTGGTAATGCCTTCGAGCTTTGTGTATATACGTTGAAATGCTTTTGTTGTCATGTTATGAGTTATGATTGTTGATTTGTTGATTTGCTTATTTGTTGTTCAGTTGTTATTCTATAGTTATTCATTGTCGCATATCGCTTAATCTCATATCCTGATACTTGATACCTTTTCACCCTTCTTTTAATTTTTAATTCTTAATTTTTAATTAAATTTTCTAAGGTGGTTTCGTGGTTTTTGAAATCGGGGCTTTCAAATTCCGAGTAATTCATTTGGCGGCACACATTAATGATGTCTTTATAGAAAGTAGCACATTGCTCAAAATTATCGAAGAGCGGGTTGTAGTGGCAGATGCCGAGCAACTTGTCGAGCATATATTGCTGGCGATTCAGCGGAGTGGAACAGTCGGTTTTATCAAAGGCGTCTTGTTGCAAAAGAACAAAGTCGATGAGTTCCGATTTCCAGTAACGCACGTGGTAATCCATCGGCACGCCGTCGTCGCCCAAGATATTGATTTGTTCGTAGGCTTCTTTACCGCGCAAAATGATATTCTTTGCTTCTTTCACCTTGTTCACCCATCCGGGAACGATTCTTTCGTCAAGGTAAGCTATAATTTCAGGATATTCCAAGTATTTAGAATAACTTTCGATGGGGTCAACTGCGGGGTAACGCTTACTGTCGGCACGGTTTTGCACTAAGGCGTAGAAACAGCGGGCAGCCTTCTTCGTCGATTCGGTTACCGGCTCTTTGAGGTTACCACCGGCTGGCGACACTGTACCTATAAAAGTTACCGAGCCTGTTTTGCCGTTATTCAGATACACAAAGCCTGCGCGGGCGTAAAAGTTAGAGATAATAGCCGACAAGTCCATCGGGAAAGCATCGGCGCCGGGCAGTTCTTCCAAGCGGTTACTCATTTCACGCAAGGCTTGCGCCCAGCGCGAAGTAGAGTCGGCCAGCAGGAGTACCTTGAAGCCCATAGCGCGGTAATATTCAGCAATAGTCATAGCGGTATATACTGAGGCTTCGCGGGCAGCCACCGGCATATTCGAGGTATTACATATAATGGTAGTACGCTCCATCAGTTTACGGCCTGTGCGCGGGTCAACAAGCCTCGGAAATTCGGTAAAAATTTCCACTACCTCGTTGGCGCGTTCGCCGCAGGCAGCCATAATAATAATCTCGGCATCGGCTTGCTTCGAAATAGCGTGTTGCAGTACGGTTTTTCCACATCCGAAAGGGCCGGGAATAAAGCCTGTTCCTCCCTCGGCTATAGGATTAAATGTATCGATAACCCGCACACCGGTTTCCATCACGCGGTTTGGGCGTGGTTTCTCTTTATAGGCAGTAATAGCTTTTTTCACCGGCCACTTCTGTACCATAGAAACAGGGTACTCCTTTCCGTTATCGTCCGTCAGCACGGCGATTTTTTCTTCGATAGTATAATCGCCGGCGGCAGCTAACCATTTCACCGTATAGCTTCCTTCAAAGGTAAAGGGCACCATAATTTTGTGCATGAGCCAGCCTTCGGGTACTTCGCCTAACCAGTCGGCAGCCTGCACAGTATCGTCTAATTTAGCGATGGGCGTAAACCGGAATTTCTGTTTGGTATCTAATGGAGCAGTGTATTCTCCTCGTTGCAGGAAAACGCCCTCCATAGTTTCGAGGTTATGCTGCAAGCCATCGTAGTTACGCGACAATATACCGGGTCCTAATGTAGCTTCCAACATACATTGTTCAAATTCCACATCGCAACCAACGCTCAGCCCACGCGAACTCTCAAACACCTGCACGTATGCTTTATCGCCCACCACCTTAATAACTTCAGCCATCAACTTGACACCTTCCAAGTTAATATAGCAAATTTCATTTTGCGCCACCGGCCCGTTTATCTGTACTGTAATCAGGTTGGCAATAATGCCGGTAACCTTTCCTGTTGTTTTTATCATATCGCTTTCCTTATATCAAATGTTCCTTTTACTTCCGATATCAAGAGCCTGAAGAAGGCTTCTCCCTTAGTTTTGTCGAGTTTCATCCACCTGTCAACAATAGCTGCTTTTGCTAAATATGCAAACAGGTAATCTATATCTAAAATATTAAAAAGAGTAATTTCATTGGCTTTTTGCCAACGCAACTTATCTATCTGTTCTTCCCTTGCTAAGATATCAGTCTGTGCCATTACCAGCTCAAATTCTTCGGGAAGCGTAGTTTGGTCATATTCGCCCACTATATAATCGTGAGGCTCCACATTCATTTTCTCTGCAGCAGCTACAGCCTGGGCATTACGTAGCAAGCGGTCGTAGCCGGAATATTCACGTATAAAACGACACGGGCTTTTGGCAGCCATTACATACCAGTAAGGCATTTGCCGATGCGGTTCGATCCCCATCAACATCAGACGTAACAAACGGGAGTCGCTGCCGGTAATGTTTTCTTGCATTTGCCGGCATATATGAGAATAATCAAAGCCTTTGATATCCGTGGTAAATGTAAGCTCTGTTAATCCTGCTGCGAGGTATGTGTACATTTGAGTCATTTACTGTCCGAATAGCAGGGTACGGATATGCGGACGCAGGACTGCGGCAAAAAGATTTTCAAAATCCTTATCGGTTAAACTGATGTGATAACCGCCATTTTTAGGGCCTATTTTAAATCCGGCCTTGATACTGTCGTGGAATTGAAAATCGACTCCGGAGGCGAGCTGCTGATTTGCCTGTTCGGTTACAAAATTCTGCAATGCCTGCTGTTTGTCGGCAGGCAAAAGCACAGATAGTTGCATACCTGTAACTTTGGGGTCAAAGCGTTCAATCGCTGTTTTAATGACGGCCTTCAGGAAGTCCGCATCATTCATAGCAGCAGTTGAAGGTGCCGCAATCACTTTAGCAATAATGAGATTTTCAACGCTTTGTTTCATTTTAGCCATCATTTGGCGGGCAGCCATCTGAATATCGCCCTCAGCATTCGTTTTTGCTTCAGCAGCGGTTTTTTTTGCATCAACTACCAACTGTTCGGCAGTAGTTTTAGCGTTGGCAATAATTTTAGCAGCTTCTTTTTTCGCTGCATCCACCAATTGTACAGCCTCTTCCTGCCCTTTCGACAGTCCTTCCCTGTAAAGTTTGTCTGTTAATTCCTGTAACTTATCTTGCATAATATCAATATTATAAAAATCTTATTTTCTTTCATAAAAAAATGAAAAA
>JAIRUB010000150.1 GCA_031254635.1 Prevotellaceae bacterium
AGATAAAATGAGTTTTTTTGCTCGAATGTTAGATATGGTAATAACTATTTTTAGATATAAAAAAGCAAATTATTGTTTAATTGATACATATAGTTCAAAAAATTTCTATCTTAGCTTGCTCGCCTCTTTTTGCTGCCGATTGATTAAAATAAAATATATACCAATTCTTCATGGTGGTAATTTACCACATCGTTTAGATAATTCCCCCTTTTTATCTAAATTGTTGTTTAAAAAATCGCATCTCAATGTTTCTCCTTCGGCTTATTTAGAATATGAATTTCGCAAACGTGGTTACAATAATATTGTTTTAATTCCAAACAATATTAATATTTCAGATTATATTTTTACTCCTCGTAATGTAATCAGGCCATATTTGCTTTGGGTAAGGGCTTTTGATAAAATCTACAACTGCGAAATGGCAGTTCACGTACTTAAAACACTTAAATCTACTTATCCAAATACAAAACTGTGTATGGTGGGGCCTGATAAGGACGGAACACTTAAAAATGTAATCAAAGAGGCACAGAGGGCTAATTTAACAATATCAAATGATGTAACTAAATATACCGATTTTGATTTGCTTCTTCCCGGGAAACTATCTAAGCCCGATTGGCATAACCTCAGTCAAGAGTATGACATTTTTATTAGTACAACTAATATAGATAATACTCCGGTAAGCGTAATAGAATCTATGGCGTTAGGGCTCCCTGTTATATCAACAAATGTGGGAGGTGTACCTTATTTAATTAACGATGGGATAGATGGGTTTTTGGTTGAAAAAAACAGTGTTCTTGAAATGTGCTCAAAAATAAAAGACTTGCTTGAGAATCGAGTTAGCGTACAGGCAATTGCAAAACAAGCTCGTGCAAAAGTTGAACAATTTGGATGGGAAGTGGTAAAAGAAAAATGGTTGGAAGTTTTAAAATGAAACACAAGTAAAATATTTAAAAAATAGAAACTAATATGGCAGGCAAATATAGAAACATTTGGTATTATACGTGTAAGTATTGTTTTTCGGTATTACCGGATAGCCTATTTCATAATCTTTTAGGGTGGATAATGCACAAAAGATTTAAAGCAAAATATCATTGGATGAATATTTATCAACCTCAAACATTTAGTGAAAAATTACAATATCTGAAAAAATATCCTGTATCGTTTAATGAAAATATATTGGCTGATAAATATGATGTGCGGGAATATATTAAAAATAAGATAGGCGAGAAATATTTAGTCCCGTTGGAAGGGAAAGGTGTTTATGATAATGCAAATGATATTAACTTTGATGATTTACCCAATGAATTTGTTTTGAAATTGACAAAAGGCTCCGGATATAATATTATTTGTAATGATAAAACAATTTTAAATTATAAAGCGACTTTAAACAAGCTTACTAAATGGTTGAATGTTAATCCATATTATATGTCTCGCGAGAAACAATATAAAGGAGAATTGAAAATAATATGTGAGAAAATGCTTGAATATAATATTACCGATTATAAATTCTTTTGTTTCAGTGGAGAGCCAACATACGTTGAATTATTTATAGATAGGCAAGGAGAGCATAAAAAAGTATTTTATGATATGAATTGGAGTAGGATGCCATTTATAACAGCCAATGATCATCATCGTATAGTTGATATTGAAAAACCACAGGAGTTTGAAGAGTTGTATAGAATAGCGAAATTGTTGGCAGAAGATTATTCATTTGTTAGAGTGGACTTGTATATTCACAATAATAATGTGTATTTTAGCGAATTGACCTTTTATCCGGCTGGTGGTTATACTCCAATTACGCCAAGAAAGTGGGAATATATTCTTGGAGATTTAATAAAATTATAAAATAATTATGACTGATAGTTTAGTTTCAATAATAACTCCTGTATATAATGCAAGCCGTTTTTTAGAACAGGCTGCTCAATCTGTTTTTGAGCAATCTTATGCTAATTGGGAATGGATTTTGGTTGATGATTGTTCAACTGATAATTCTTGGGGAATTTTACAAGAACTAGAAAAAAAAGAAAATCGGATTGAAATTTATAAAAACTCAACTAATCTTAAATCGGGTATAACAAGAAATTTTGCTATTAAACAGGCAGCCGGCCGATTTATAGCATTTTTAGATAGTGATGATATATGGCATAAAGACAAGCTTAAGACTCAAATAAAATTTATGCTTGATAATAGTTATTACTTTAGTCATACTTCCTTCGGATATTTGGATGAACAGGGAAATAAAATCAAATCAACATTTCATGTAAGCCCTGTTGTAGATTATCAACATCTTTTGAAGTGTACGGAAATTGGCTGTTTAACTGCAATTTATGATGCAGGTGAAATAGGTAAATTTTATATGTCTGAACATGCAAGAAAACAAGATTATGCATTATGGCTGTCTATTTTAAAGAGTGGAATTAATTCTTATGGACTTGACATAGAATTAGCCTATTATAGGCAAGTGAAAAATTCAGCTACGAGTAAAAAGCATAAATTGATTTTAAAACACATATCATTTTTGAAAGAAACTCAGGGATTCAGCACTATTAAAGCATTATATTATACCATGTATTGGATGCTTAATGGATTTGTAAGATATATCATTAAATAAAGTTTAATTATGCCGTTTTTAGGTGTCATATTCCACTATTTTCTTATTGCCGCTATCCTTTTCATAGCGATGTTGCTCTATTTTAGAATCGCTGATAAATTCAACATCATCGACAAACCAAACGAGCGCAGTTCACACACTGCTGTTACCATTCGCGGCGGCGGCGTAGTGTTTTGGCTGGCGGCCTTGCTCTATCTTTTGACATGTGACGCTGACAATTGGGCTTTCTTTGTGGGAATAACCCTAATTGCTGCCGTGAGTTTTTGGGACGACATCAGTTCGCTTTCTAACAAATTGCGGATTGTGATACACTTTGTAGCTATAAGTTTAGTGTTTTATAACTTAGAGTTGTACCAAAACCTCCCATGGTGGCAGTTGTTGATGGCTTATGTTTTCTTCGTAGGAACGCTGAATGCTTATAATTTTATGGATGGCATTAATGGAATAACAGGGCTGTATAGTTTAGTGGTTCTTGCAGGATTACAATACGTAAATTGGGAAGTTATTGCATTTGTTAACCCCGATTTGATTACTTACCCTATGTTGACCTGTTTAGTATTTCTTTACTTTAATGCCCGAAAACGGGCTAAATGTTTTGCCGGCGATGTAGGCAGCATGACTATTGCTCTATGGATAGTAACGCTCCTGTTAATATTAATGGTTACCACAGGTTCTGTGTTGTGGATACTATTCCTGTTGGTATATGGTGTTGATACGGTTTGTACTATCTTGCATCGTCTTTACCTTCGGCAAAATATCTTTAAAGCCCATCGTTTACACTTTTACCAGGTATTAGCAAATGAACGAAAAATGGCACATGTAAAGGTGTCGGCAACCTACGCCTTACTACAGGCGCTTATTTGCGCGTTGACTGTCTATGTGTACATAACAGGAGTAATGAGTGATGTACTAATACTGTTATTAGTCGGTTTTCCGCTAATATTAATATATCTTTTAAAATTTCGACGATACAAAAAACACAATACATAATCAATCTTTCCATGAAAAAGTTCCTCATCACCCGATTAAACCGCCACCTGCCAGACTATATCCTTTATTTAAGCCAAAAGGCCTACCTGCCATCCTGGGTCATTCTGTCTGTGGATGTCCTTTTTGCCAATCTCGCTTTCATGTGGGCTTACCAAATTTGTTATAGTAGTTTGGATATGCCGTTGCCGATCAGTGACTTTTTGCTGAAATTAGGCCTGAATACCATTATATCATTCTTGTTTTTCTATTTGCTCCGTACATATCGCAGCATGGTACGCTATTTTGGCATTCGCGATTTATTGCGTGCCTTTGTGACTATCTTGTACATAAATATTACTATGTTTATGGTTAGTAAATTGTGCCTAATATTGTGGTCGATGCGGATTATGCCGATTTATGGTTTTCTGCTCAGCGCTGTGTTCTGTTTTTCGTTGATTTTCCTTGGTAAAATGACGATTAAACTACTCTATGATTATGCAAAAAGATATACGGAGTCGAAGGTAGAAAAAAATATTCCATTGCTCATTTACGGTGTTTCGCCAAATAATATCCGATTGGCCGCACTTTTGGAAAATAGCCAAAACCATGCCTACAAGGTACGTGGATTTTTATTGCTTGGCCGTTCCATAGCTGATAAAATGGTGAATGGTATTCCGGTATATTGCCGTTGGAAAGGCTTACAAAAATTAGTAGACAGCGGTGAATGCAAATCTCTGTTAATTAATCCGGAAGAGATTGACCGTGCTATGAAAACCAAGATTGCCGACTATTGTATTAAATGGAAGATAGAATTGCTTACAGCCCCTGCAGTGAGCAACTGGAAAGCAATAAGTAGTACAGCGCCTAAACTCAAAAAAATCCGTATCGAAGAATTGCTGGGCCGTACAACCATTAATATTGAAAATTCGACGGTAGAAGCATCACATTCCGGTAAGTGCGTGTTGATAAGCGGCGCTGCCGGCTCTATTGGTAGCGAAATTGTACGTCAGGTATGTACGCTAAATCCTTCTTCTATAGTGCTTTGCGATATTGCCGAAACACCTATGCACTATCTGCAATTAGAGTTAGAAGCGAGCTATCCAGAAATGAATATTAATTTGGAAATTGCAGATGTGCGCAACCGGCGCAGGATGGAACATATTTTTGAAACTTATGCTCCTGAGTATGTATATCACGCTGCTGCATACAAACACGTTCCGTTGATGGAAAAATACCCCAGTGAAGCGGTAATTACCAATGTTCTTGGTACAAAAATAATGGCCGATTTGTCGGTTCTTTACAGGGTAAAAGCCTTTGTGATGGTATCGACAGACAAGGCGGTGAATCCTACGAATGTGATGGGCACTACCAAGCGGGTAGCGGAAATTTATGTACAGTCGCTTGGTTTGAAGTTGAAACATTCTTCCACTAACGGGCACTGCCGCTTTATTACTACCCGTTTTGGCAATGTATTAGGCTCGAGTGGCTCGGTAATTCCCTACTTCGAGGAACAAATCAAGCAGGGCGGCCCAATAACTGTTACTCATCCTGAGATTACTCGTTTTTTTATGACTATCCCCGAAGCTTGCAGCCTTGTGCTCGAAGCCGGCAATATGGGAGAGGGAGGAGAGATTTTCGTTTTCGATATGGGCGAGCCTGTAAAAATTAAGGATTTGGCTGAAAAGATGATTCGCCTGTCGGGCTTAGAGCCTTATAAAGACATTGACATTACATTTGTTGGCCTTCGTCCGGGCGAAAAATTATATGAAGAGTTGCTGAGTGAGGCGGAACCTCTATTGCCGACACAGCACCGGAAAATTATGATTGGCAAGGTGCGCGAATATAACCACGATGAAGTAAAAGCAAATATAGAAACACTGATTCATAGTGCTTTTTCCTTCGATAATAAAACGGTAATAACGCAACTGCAGGCATTAGTTCCTGAATACCACTGCGATTTTTAAGTGATACTTACAAACTCAACTTGAGTTTGTAAACTCACTCTTGTGGGGCAGCTACTACTACTCCTTTAATATGTAATATTATAGAAGAAGGGTTGCCATTAGAGCGTACAGTTAATATTTTATCAAAAGGCATTGCTCCTCCCGGATTGTAAGTAGCTAATATTTCGCCTTTTTCCCCTGGAGCTATCGGTTCTTTGGTCCAACTGGGAGCAGTGCAACCACAAGATGGCTGGACTTGTTGAATAATAACAGGTTCTGTTCCCGTATTGGTAAATTCAAATTTACAAGTCTGCGGGCCGGAACTTTGTACAATATTACCGAAGTCATGCACTAATTTGTCGAAAACAATAGTAGTGTCTTTTTGTGTTTGTGCAGAAGCAGCAAAACCGAATGCCAAGCAAACAAGGGCTGATAAGATAATTTTTTTCATAACAAGATATAAATTAATAATTTTAAAAATTCACGCTACAAAGGTAAGGCACTAACAAATATCTTTGCAAATTTTTGACTACAAAATAATGTAGTTAAAGTTTCAAATTTTAATAGGAATGTCAAAAAAATGTTGTTTTTATGTCAAAATCTTTGTTTGTACAATTGTTAGCCGTATATTTGCATTATGCATTTGATTAAAAAGAATTCATCGGTTTTATGGTTAAACATGCTTACTATTGTGGGCTTTGTTTCGCTTTTAGCGCTCCAATCGCTATGGCTGTATAATGCTTATAAATTGACATACAACCAACTGATTATTGATATAGACGAGGCTTTTGACCAGGCTTATCGGAACGAACAGGTGTATAGGATGCCTGTAGGGAACTTGATAAATACCGGTAATTTGACTATCCAAGGTTGTGAACAAGAAAAGATTATGATTATCCGC
This sequence comes from Prevotellaceae bacterium, assembly GCA_031254635.1. Taxonomy (GTDB): domain Bacteria; phylum Bacteroidota; class Bacteroidia; order Bacteroidales; family UBA932; genus UBA932. The sequence continues at coordinate 6,422 of JAIRUB010000150.1, forward strand.
GACTGCAACCCCAGCGATACGCTGGTGTATGAGAATGTGTATGGATTATCGATGGAAGTTTTTATGAATAAGGCTTTTTTTGAATTACGGGAGCGAACATTGCCTATGAATATCTATTGCTTGTCCGATTTATTTGCCGGTGCCTTACATGATAAGGAAATACGATTATCATTTGTAATAGAGCGTTTTAATCCACTTACCCAAGGAGTGTTTGAAACTACCTATTCCGGCGAGGAATTTTCATATTCGCTCGAAACACACACTTCTATAACGAATCTGACAGAGACCGAAGGATTAAGAGCAAGGCTCCATTTTGGCCGCTATGAGGTTTTTCGAAGAATGAGTAATATGATAATAAGCTCGGTGCTATTGCTGCTCCTCATAATATTGAGTTTCATTTTGCGGCAACAATTACTTCGTCGTCAGAAAATTAAATCCATAGATACTAAATTAGTTCCGCCGATAACTATACAACATAGCAGAGTATACACCATAGGGCAATATAAGTTTGATGCGGATAAAGATGAGTTACAGGGCTTTGGCCGCTGTATCAATCTGAATAAAAAAGAACATGCCATCCTCGAAGCCCTTTGCGCCGGACACGGCAATGTGGTTGACAGGGTTAAACTTTTGGAAGATGGCTGGGGAAGCACGGGATTTATCTATTCCCGCAGCCTTGATACCTATATTACTACCTTAAGAAAATACCTAAAAGACGATCCCACCGTACAAATTATTACAATTAAAGGCGTTGGCTATAAGTTGAGTATTGGCTAAGCTAATTTTACCGTTTTTGTAGATTGCGATAAAATAATAATATGAAAATTAAAACAGTTTGTTGTTGGTTATTGTTCGCTCCTTTCGTTGGTAATGCTCAATTGGTACATGAAAAATCAAAGGTATATGTTTGGCCTGAAGATGCCTTGGTGAGGCAAAAATTGGAAATGTGGCGTGACCTGAAATTCGGAATGATTATCCATTGGGGGCTTTATGCCATTCCGGGAATTGTAGAATCATGGACACTTTGTTCCGAAGATGAGGATTGGATTCCACGTGATAGCACAGCCGATTATACGGCTTATAAACAATGGTATTGGAATCTTTCCAAGGAATTTAACCCTGTAAAATTTAATCCGGAACAATGGGCCTTGGCCGGCAAAGCTGCCGGTATGAAATATTTGGTGTTTACCACAAAACATCATGACGGTTTTTGTCTTTTTGACTCTAAAGAAACCGATTTTACTATTGTTCGTGGCCCCTTTGCCAATAACCCCAAGGCCGATGCGGCTAAATACGTTTTTCAGGCTTTCCGGGAGCAAAATTTTATGATTGGCGCTTACTTTTCGAAGCCCGACTGGCACTCACAGGACTATTGGTGGCCTCGCTATGCCACGCCCAATCGTCATAATAACTACGATGTGCGCAAACATCCATGGAAGTGGGAGCAATTTAAACAATATACCTACAACCAGCTTAGCGAATTGATGTATAACTACGGTGCTATAGACATCTTGTGGTTAGACGGAAGCTGGGTGCGTCCTGTGCCTCCTGAAGAACAAAGTTCCTGTCGCTGGCCGCAGGATATTGATATACCTAAAATAGCCGCCATGGCGCGAGATGCACAGCCCGGCTTGCTGATTGTTGACAGGATGGTGTACGGCCCTTATGAAAATTACCAGACTCCCGAACAGTCTATTCCCGCTGTGCAATTAGATTACCCTTGGGAAACCTGCATGACGCTGGGAAGAGACTGGGGATATGTACCCAATCAGCCTTTCAAATCAGCAAGGCAAGTGATTCACGCATTGGTTGAAATTGTAGCTAAGGGCGGCAGTTTGCTGCTGGGCGTGGGGCCTGATGCCGAAGGTTTATTACCCGAAGAAGTAGTGGAACGGTTAAAAGAAATAGGCAAATGGATGAACAAAAATGGAACGGCAATCTATAATACCCGTACTTTAGCACATTACCGCGATGCCGACATATGGTTTACCCGCGATAAGGCAGGTAAAAAGGTGTATGCCATAGTTTGTTTGCCTGAAAATACGACAATGCTTACCACTGTTAGTTGGAAAGGCAATAAGCCCGCAAAAGGAGCCGCTATGCGATGCTTGGAAACTGGCAAGTCCGTAAAGTGGAAATCAACCGATAATGAAACAACTGTATTTCTGCCAAACAATCTTTCATCGGAACTGTCTGCCTTGGTTTTATGCTTCACAATTCAATAACCAACTCCTTTTGTGGGTCCCAGAAGAATTGTTCAAATTTAACCACCTTATCATTCTTTACTTTGATGCCCTCTGCTTCGAGGCGGCGTTGCATTGCATCGGGCGGAGTAAAGTGCATCTTGCCGGTGAGTAAACCCTGCCGATTCACTACGCGGTGCGCCGGCACATCGGCCAAAACATGCGCCGCATTCATAGCCCAGCCCACCATTCGCGCCGATTGTGCAGAACCCAGCGCCTTGGCAATAGCGCCGTAGGTAGTTACCCGGCCGTGTGGCACTTGCCGTACCACTTCCCACACCTGTTCGAAAAAATTTTGGTCATATTTCATTTTATAAGGGATTAAGAGGCATCAGGTATTAGGTGTTAGGATATGAGACTGTCAGTTATTCAATCAATCTGTAAATTGTAAATCCGTCAATCACCCTTCACCTTGTACCGATACCTCCATTAGTCTCACCGGTATTTTGCTGCAAACTATTTCATACTTTTCATCCGGTAGCATTTCAAACTCCATCGAATAATTTTTCTCCTTTCTATGGTAGGAAATTCTTGCCCGCTATGTAAACCCCTGCTTCAACATTTTTTCTACCAAACTGTTTTCCCTACGGGAAAAATATAATTCTTTTAATTTTTAATTGATTTCTGCATTTCCACCAATACCCTGCGCACTGCGTTAGCCCAGTAGGCAGCCCATTCCACGCCGCCGCCGCTCGCGGTAAATTCTTTGGTATATAACACCGTTCTGCTGTCCATATCAATGTACGTAAGATTAGCTGTCAGCCTGCGCTTTATTCTATCCATTGATCTGACGATAAGGACTACGCCAATGCCTGTATCATCTTTTAGCGAATAATCGGCTACCAAATCGGCGATTTCTTCCATAGTGAAACTTTTTAGGTTTGGTGCCGAGGGTACAAAATTGTCAGTGAATATAATGGCATTGCTCTCATTGAGCGCGTCAGTTTCATAATGTACTGTTTTCTTTTTGAGATATTTTTCAAAATCATAGCGTTTCGGTTGATTTTCAATCATATCGTTAATTTTTTTTGCATAAATTCCCGTGAAAGAAGGCATGTCGAGCGAGGCATCGCCGATAATCAAGGCCTCTTCAAAATCCAAGCCGAGCCAGGTAATGGGAATATCAGGATCGGTAACGGCGGCGGGTAATTGAGCTGTGGCGGGTAAGGCAAATAGGCAAATAGCCACGATAAAACTACTGAAGGTTTTCATAAAATCACTTGTTTTTGTTGTCAAAATGAATTAATTGCAAGGTAAAATTAATAAAAAATATCATCGTATGCAAAAAAATATGTACTTTTACCGTTCAAATTATAAAGGTATGGAGCAACAACTCCCTTCAAAATTGTTACAGGCAGCGGTCAATGAGTTCTCACGCTTGCCAGGCGTAGGAAAGAAAACAGCCTTACGCTTAGCCTTGCACCTAATGAAGCAGCCGCAGGCGGAGGTGGAGCGCTTTGGCCGTTCGTTTATTACTATGCGGAACGAAATAAAGCATTGCAAGGTTTGTAATGCTTTATCCGATACCGATACCTGTGATATATGCGCTAACCTGCGGCGCGATAGCTCTATTGTTTGCGTGGTGGAAAGCATCCGCGAGGTGCTGTGCATTGAAAACACGCAGCAATATACCGGCCTTTATCACGTACTGGGCGGCATTATCTCGCCGATGGACGGTATTGGCCCCGACGATTTAAAAATTGACTTACTCTTGGAACGTCTTGCCCAAGGCGATGTCAAAGAAGTTGTTTTAGCGCTGAGTACAACTATGGAAGGCGAAACAACCTGCTATTATCTTTATAAAAAAATCCGCAACTTTAATATCGAAGTTACCACCATTGCGCGTGGCGTTGGCTTCGGCGACGAACTCGAATATACCGATGAACTTACCTTAGGTCGTTCCATCAAAAACCGCCAGCCGTTTAGTTTGTAATTAAAACCCTTATTTACTAAAGTTCCCTTAATAGCTTGAAGGTTCAACCCTTTCCCTTATTTTAACCTTTTAATAAGAGAATAAGGGAAGGTTGCCTATATTATCTTATGCTACTCAGGGCGCTTTCAGAAAATAAAATTTTTAACTACTCTAACTACTCTTAACTACCTTTAACTACCTCTACTACCTTTCACTTGATAAAATGTAAGTAATTGTATATAATCTATTTAATCGTAAATTTTACGGTTTGGCACGGTTTTTGCAGTAAGATTTGTCTCGAACAAAATATCATAATATTAAACAAATGCATATAAAAGTAAATACATATTTGGTAATGTTGAAAAAAGTGTTCTTTATTACACTCTTCGCTATTATCTCAACTATGGCTTTGGCGCAACCCGCTCTGAGAACATCGACCTATCTGCGAAGCGCCTGCGGCGGCAAGAAACACTTATTGCCGGTGTTTGCACTGAAAACAAACATCCTTTACGATGCCCTAACCAACATTAATCTTGGATTTGAAGTGCGCTTGGGCAATTACCTGACTTTAGATGTTCCGGTGAATTATAACCCTTGGGTATTTACCGACAA
>JAIRUB010000222.1 GCA_031254635.1 Prevotellaceae bacterium
TGTTACCACACGGGGTTTTACTATCTCGGCTAATGCTTCCAAACGTTTGTCGGGCACTGTAATCACACCCGTATTCGACTCTTTGGTGCAGAACGGAAAATTAACCGCTAGCGCCTTAGCATTACTTAAACAATTAAACAAGGTTGATTTTCCCACATTCGGCGAACCTACAATACCACATTGAAGAGACATAAGAATTTGTTATTTATTAGTTATTATTTGTTGGAAAAAACTTTCTTTCTTGCGGAAACTTCGCCACAGTAAAAATATGCCCGCTATAATAAATGGCAAGCTCAGCAGTTGTCCCATATTAAAAAACATACTTTCCTCAAAGTCCACCTGTGTGTTTTTAATAAATTCAATAAAGAATCGGGCTGAGAAAAGTAGAATGAGGAATATGCCGAAGAGGAAGCCGCGGTGCATCTTGAGGCTTTTTTTCCTGTATAAGAAGAATAACAAACAAAAGATGGCGAAGTAAGAAAACGCCTCATAAAGCTGGGTGGGGTGATGAGGCTGTGTCTCGCCTGCACGCACAAAAATAAAACCCCAAGGGAGAGTGGTTTCACCGCCATAAATTTCGGAATTCATTAAATTACCCAGACGAACAAAGGTACCCGACATCGCACCCACAATACCCATGCGGTCGAGCAACCATAGGTAGTTCTTTTTATGTTTACGACACCAGTACCATATACCGATTAATATACCAATAGTGGCGCCATGACTTGCCAAGCCCTGAAAACCTACGAACTTGAACTCCGGTTGAAATTTTATCGGTAAAATAATTTCAAGCGGATGCGTCAAAAAATAGTCCAAGTCATAGAAAAAACAATGTCCAAGCCTTGCTCCGATAAGCGTTGCAAGGGCCACGTAAATGGTTAACTTTTCCAGCAAAAAAATCGGTATTTTTTCACGTTTAAAAACATATAGAAACACATAGTAGCTGGCAATAAACGCACCTACAAATAATAATCCGTAATAACGAACGTGAATGGGTCCCAAAGAGAAGATTTCGGGGTCGGGATTCCAGGTAATAGCTAAAAATGATGTCATAATATTTTATTTTGATTTATCGAGCGTAAAGGCAAAGGTTGTGCCCTTGTCTAACTCGCTGTGTACATTAATAGATTGATTGTGTGCCTCAATAATATGTTTGACGATGGCTAAGCCAAGCCCGCTGCCGCCGTGCTCGCGCGAGCGGTGTTTGTCAACGCGGTAAAAGCGTTCGAAAATGCGCGGCAAGGCTTCGGAGCTGATGCCTATACCGTTATCTTTCACCTCAACCAACACACGATTGGGCATATCGGTGAATGATACCACCGTTTCGCCACCTTCTTTTCCATAATTAATTGAATTAGCGATAAGGTTAATTAACACCTGAGATATTTTTTTCCGGTCGGCATAAACCATTACTTTTCCTCCGGCAATCCATTGCGTTCGTAAATTGATGTTTCGTTTTTTAGCTGTAATTTCAAAAGCGTCAAAAATCTCTTCTACCAAAACAGTCATATTGAAAGAGGCTTTATTCATTTCCATATCGCCGGTTTCGAGTCGGTTGATAACATCTAAATCCTGCGTAATATTGATAAGGCGTTCCACACTCTTTTCTGTACGTTCCAAATAGGTTTGATTGATACTCGGATCGTCCAATCCCCCATCAAGCAAGGTGAGAATATATCCTTGAATGTTGAATATGGGTGTTTTTAATTCGTGCGCCACATTGCCTAAAAATTCTTTTCTGAAGCGTTCCAATTCTATCAAGCGGCTGATTTCTTCGGTCTTTTTGGCTGCCCACTGTACTACGTCGCGATTTACCCGCTCGGCTAAATCTACATTAGGATTGGGATTTTTCAGGTCTTTACGGATATTGTCAATACTGTAAATGGTTTTATAGATTGGTGTGATTTTGTTGATTTCAAAACGTTGCAATAAAATAGCTACAGTTACATAAAGTAGAATAAAAATAACAGCGCTGACGCCAATCAGTGTCCACAAGTCATCAACATAAGCATAGAATAGGGTAAAAAACCATCCTGCAGCCACAATAAGCAGCGCAAAGATAATCGAAATGCTAATATGTGAATATATATTTTTCATCGTTTAAATCTTGCAAAAACACTTAATGGTAATCGTTTTTCAAAACGGTCCTCTAAAAATAATTCACCATATTCCTGCTCTTTCATTTTGCCGAATACATTTCGTATAACAGTGTCGGCAACCAAGGCCGAAAAGCCGTTGGAATATAAATTCAGAATTAAAAAACTATTTTCGGAGGCCAATATTTGTCGGCAATATTGCAGCATTTCGAGCAGGCATTCATCAAGCTTCCATTTTTCACCGTCGGTGCCATGCCCGTAAGCCGGTGGGTCGAGCATGATGCCTTGGTACAGGTTGCCTCGCTTAGCTTCGCGTTTTACAAAGCGCAAGGCGTCTTCCACTACCCAGCGAATGTTGTTGAGGCCGCTCAGTGCCATGTTTTCACGTGCCCAACTCACCACCTGTCGCACCGAATCAAGGTGAACAACATCGGCGCCTGCCGCTTTGGCTGCCAAAGAAGCGCCTCCGGTATAAGCAAAGAGGTTTAACACTTTTGGCTCGGCGACATTCAAGCCTTTTACCGATGAATAAATGTAGTCCCAATTCGGAGCTTGTTCAGGGAAAATTCCCACATGCTTAAAGGCTGTCAAACCTAAGCGCATACGCATATTTAGACCTATACAGCGGTAACCGATGAACCATTGTTCCTGCATTTTTTTGATAGGTTGCCAACTGCCGCTGTCTTCCTTGCCCGATTTGCCGAATCCGGCTCCGGTGGTAAAACGAGTGTGCATCAAGCTTGTCCATTCTTTTTCCGACAATGTCTTTTTCCATACAGCCTTAGGCTCGGGACGCGCTAATACAAAATCCCCGAAGCGCTCCAATTTTTCGAAGCCTCCGGTATCTATTAGCTCATAATCAGCCCATTCATTAGGAGAAAAAAGTAACATGTATGAATATTTTCATTACAAAGGTACGACTTTTTTATGGAATTACCCTCATTAGATTTCATAATGTGATTTTTTGTACCTTTACCGTGTCAAAGGTACATTTGAAGAACTGAATGAAATATTGCAAACTATGTTACGAAAACAATGTGGAAAAAGGCTTTCGCCAAGTGTTGGGTTGATAGATTCACAAAGTATTAAAACCACTCGTATAGGAGGTGACTCAAGAGGTTTCGATGGAGGCAAGAAAGTAAAAGGACGTAAACGGCATATTATTACCGATACGAATGGATGGCTTTTATCTGCAGTCGTTCATGCTGCCAACGAACACGACAGTCAAACAGGCTTTGAAGTTTTGGACACACTTCGGTATCGCTTCGAGAGGATGCAAACAATTTATGCTGATGGCGGGTATAGAGGGGAGTTGATCAATGATGTGAAACAACAATTAGGGTGGAATATGGTAATAACGTTAGGTTCCAACAAAGAAACAGGCTTCAAACCGTTACATAGACGGTGGATTATTGAAAGAACTTTTTCGTGGCTTGAAAATTTTAGACGATTGGTTAAAGACTATGAATACACCGTATCTTCCAGTATCGCAATGATATTCTTAGCTTTTATACTCCTATCCTTCAATAAAATTTCTTGAATTTAAAATTTAAACAGTTTCTCAATTATACATATTTCGAAACCCGAAACTCAAAACTGAGCCTACCCCGAGCTTGCGAAGGGGAAATTATTATCCACAGTGGAAATATTTTTTAATCATATCCCACATTTTATCTTGGTTTTCGGCTACTTCTTTTCGCAAATTGGCATCATTAAAGGAGCGCAATTTTTTGATTATGCCGTCAATCATTCCCTTATTGAAAATGCCGAATTTTTCATAAATTTTACGTTGCTGTTCCAAGGCATCGGCCGATTCGATACAGGAAGTAGGCAGGTGCGACAACTTGGCGGCTATGGCCTTATGTTCTTCATGGAAGATGTTTACACCCACATAACGTTCCTCGGCATACTGCAAAGCATTTTCCATTTCAAAACCGTAACGGGCAGCTACGGCTAAGCCTGCCAATAATTGATGAATATCAGCCGAGCCGTCGGAGCAGCGAAATTCTACTGTCTGTTTTTCCGTGAAATCACACTTTTGTTCCTTTTCCAAGGGATTAGCGATATATGACATATCGGTATTGCCGGTCCATCCGAGCGGTACGCGCACCAAGGCCGAACGGTTGCGATCGCCCCAGCAAATATTAGTTGGCGCTTCCTGATGAGGAACCAAGCGAAAATACGAGGTGGGATTGGTGTTGCCAAAGGCGGTAAGCGAGGGCGCCAAATATAAATAGCCTGCCATAGCTTTCTTGGCCACATCGGTCAGTTGTCCCTTGTCAACCATCATATTTTTTCCATCTTTCATTAAACGGGTATGGACATGCATACCACTTCCTGCTTTTCCTAAGGTGATTTTCGGTGCAAAAGTAATCGTCATATTATACTTGTACGCCAATGTACGCATAATCCATTTGGCAATTACTAATTGGTCGGCAGCGTCTTCCAAGCGGGTAGGAAGAAATTCTATTTCATTTTGCTCATACAGTTTGCCATCCATGGTAAAGGTACCCACTTCGGAATGACCGTATTTTATCAGTCCGCCTGCACGAGCTATGGCGTACATGGCCTCTGTGCGAAAATCGCCCCATTTGCAGAAAGGCTCCGATTCGTGATAACCCTTTTGGTCGGTAGCACGAAATATATCTTCTTCTTCGCTGATTACATAATATTCCAATTCGCCCATTACTTCAAAGTCAAGGCCGGTAACTTCTTTCAATGATTTATGCGCTTTTTGCAGCAAATACTCAGGAGCATTTTCCAAGGGTTTGCCGTCCTTGTCGAAATAAGCGCACAATATGTCAATTGCAGGAATATCGGAAAAAGGATTCACGAAAGCCGTACAAAAGCGAGGCACCACATAAAGATCGCTGGAGCCCGCTTCGATATGTGAAAACAAGCTGGAGCCATCCACACGCTCGCCGCTGGACAGTATGGTATCTATATAGTCATAATCATTAACGGTGAAGTTAAGGGCTTTCAGCCGTCCGTCGCTTCCAACATAGCGGAAGTTAACCATTTCGATATGGTTATGCTCTATGTACTTCATAATATCGGCTTTGGTAAAATCTTTAGCCGGTTTCTGCAAGAATTGCACCAAGGGATTGGAGTTTAATTTCAGATTCATAATTATTTAGTTAAAATTAATTACCACAAATATAGCCTTTTTTCTTGAATTATCATTATATTTGTGAATTAAAATTAAAAATATGGTATCAAAGATACGATTTTGAGATAGAATTTAAAGTGCGTGATTATGAATGCGATATGGCTGGAATTGTGAACAATAGCGTTTATCTGAATTATTTGGAACACGCCCGACATGAATTTTTAAAAGTCATCGGTTTTAAATTTCAAGAGGTGCTTACTATGGAAATTTTTCCGATAGTGGTTCATGCCGATTTGTCGTATAAAACTTCGTTAAGAAGCGGCGATTGCTTTATAGTAAAAATACGTACAGAACATTCGGGGATAAAATACCTGTTTTATCAAGATATTTATCGCCTTCCCGACAATAAGCCTTGTCTTAAAGCCGTAATTACCATCGTAAACATTATTAATGGAAAATTGGCAAGAGTTGATGCTTTTACTGATGCTCTTGAAAAATTAGCTGCTAAAAGAAATATAAGGTATAGATGAACGCCAAATCTAATAAAAAAAGTAAGATTTGGCAGAAAATAAATTGTTATAACTTGCCAAATCTCATTTTTTTTTGTATATTTTCGGCAGGTTATAAAATAGGAATTTATGAAAATTATCGGACGATATAATGAACAACAAGCTTTAAAACAATATGTTGAGTCAGACAAACCGGAATTTGTAGCTGTATATGGCCGAAGACGAGTTGGTAAAATTTTTTTGATAAAAGAATATTTTAATAACTCATTTTCTTTTTATATTTCGGGATTGGCAAATGCAAGCAAAGTTACACGCCGAATGGCTATTGAGTCATTTACTTTAGTGAAATGCGAAGCATTTTTTTGGCATAAAAAAATTGTTTTAGATCGCAAAAACATGATTGAAAGTTATATGATTTTCGGCGGTATTCCTTTCTATCTTAATTTTATAAAAAATGCCAAACAAGGTAGTGAGCATTTTTGGACAAATCTTATAGACAATGCCAAGCATCGCACGTGGAGCGGGTATGCCTTTGAACAAGTTTGTATGCAGCATACTGCTCAAATCAGAAAAAAATTGGGTATTCCCGGCGTAATAACTTATTTGGCAGCTTGGCGTAGTAAAAAGTCAAAACCGGCAGTTCAAGTTGATTTGCTTATTGACCGAAATGACGGGATTATCAACTTATGCGAGATGAAATATGCCAATAGCGAATTTGTTATAGACAAAAAACAAGATGAAAAATTGCGAAATAAAAAATCGGCATTTACCGATGATACAAAAACGCTCAAAGCTGTACATGTTATAGTAGTAACAACATACGGTATGAAACGAAATGAATATTGGAGTAACATTCAATCGGAAGTAATGATGAATAATTCCCTAAAACAATGAAAACCTATCGCAAAACCCTCACTTTAGAAGTTCCTCAACGGCGCCAATTGATTAATATTACGCCGCAGGTGGAAGCCTGCCTGCGCGAAAGCGGTATCAAAGAAGGCTTGTTGCTGTGTAATGCTATGCACATTACTTCCAGCGTGTTTATTAATGACGATGAATCGGGCTTGCACCACGATTATGAGGTATGGTTAGAGAAGTTGGCACCCGAAAAGCCTCATTCGCAATATTGGCATAACGGCTACGAAGACAATGCCGACGCCCATCTCAAACGCACCATTATGGGACGTGAAGTGGTAGTGGCTGTTACCGGCGGCAAGTTAGATTTTGGCACTTGGGAGCAAATTTTTTACGGCGAATTCGACGGCCTGCGCCCAAAGCGAGTATTAGTGAAGATTATTGGGGAATAAAAATCAATCACGAATTATGAATAAACAATGAATAACTGAATAAAGATAATCTCAAATCCTGATATTTGATACCATTAAACCCAAATTCTGCAATAGACAAAAGGGCATTTTCGGAACAAGTTACGGCTTGTAACTTTTTGCCCCAACCCGGTTCAAATAGAGGTTACAGTCCGTCTGTGCTTTCAGAAGCCTTTGTTTGTAGCGTTTGGTGCGAAAAACAATACTAAGCAAAGGATTGGGAAACAGCACGAAGAATGGTCATTGTACGACAAAAAACATCGGTTCGTCCACAGGCAACAGGCAAAATGCTCTCGTTTTTTCCCGAAGAAGAAACATATTGAGATTATCGCTATAGTGCATATTTTATCAACTTAGATTTTGCTCCTGTCGAGATTTGGCGAATGTATTGTCCCCGTGAAGATGCAGAGAACAGAATCAAAGAAATCAAGCACGACTTTGGTTCCGACAGTTTTAATTTCAACGGATTTTATGTAACCGAGGCAGCCTTAGAAGCTAATTGCAATTATTTTACTGATTATTAGTAATTTATTGTGTTTTTAAGGAGTAGCTAATTATTGACTAGTTACTAAGGGAATCGCTAAGGATGAGAGTTATAATGCTAAACTTGTAATTAATTAAAAATCAACCAAATATCCATTAATCGACTAAATTCAACAACAATATACATCATTTTTGAGAGGGATAAATGTTTAAATCCTGTTGGTAATTCAAAAATTATTACTACCTTTGCAGCCCCATTTATGTAAATGGCTAAAAAGAATGATAATATTAAGATTAACAATAAATTATGCCAACAATTCAACAACTTGTTCGTAACGGGCGTGAAGTAATCGTCGAAAAGAGTAAATCACGCGCACTAGACGCTTGCCCTCAACGTCGTGGCGTATGTGTACGTGTGTACACAACCACGCCTAAAAAACCTAATTCGGCTATGCGTAAAGTAGCCCGCGTGCGCCTTACCAACCAAAAAGAGGTGAATGCTTACATTCCGGGTGAAGGCCATAACTTGCAGGAACACTCCATCGTACTTGTACGTGGTGGCCGTGTGAAAGATCTTCCGGGTGTGCGTTACCACATCTTGCGTGGCGCGTTGGATACCGCAGGCGTTGACGGCCGCAGGCAAAGCCGTTCACTTTATGGCGCCAAACGCCCCAAAGCAGCAAAAAAATAAATAACCGTAAAATGTTGAATTGTGAGTGCATTTGCGCTTCACGCTTCACACTTTACACTTAACTAATAAAATAAAATGAGAAAAACGAAGCCTAAAAAGAGGATTCTACTTCCTGATCCCAAGTACAGCGATGTACTTGTAACACAGTTTGTAAACAATCTGATGTTAAAGGGGAAGAAGAGTATTGCCTACGGCATCTTTTATGATGCTATTAACATGGTAGGCGAGAAGATGAAAGATTCTGACAAGGCTCCTCTCGACATTTGGAAAAAATCGCTCGAAAACATTACCCCGCAGGTAGAAGTAAAAAGCCGTCGCGTAGGTGGAGCTAACTTCCAAGTTCCCACAGAGGTGCGTCCTGAAAGAAAAATTTCATTGAGTATGAAAAACATGGTGCTCTATTCGCGTAAGCGTAGTGGAAAATCCATGGCCGAAAAATTATGCGCCGAAATTCTGGCGGCATACAATGAAGAAGGCGGTGCATTCAAACGTAAGGAAGACATGCACAAGATGGCTGAAGCCAACAAGGCCTTTGCGCACTTTAGATTTTAAGATACAGAATGGCGAGAGATTTAAAATATACGAGAAATATTGGGATCATGGCACATATCGACGCGGGCAAAACAACCACGTCGGAACGTATTTTATACTACACCGGAAAGACCCACAAGATAGGCGAAGTGCATGAAGGCGCTGCTACTATGGACTGGATGGTACAGGAGCAGGAGCGGGGTATTACCATTACCTCTGCTGCTACTACCGCTTTCTGGAATTACAACGAAGAAACATATCAAATTAATCTTATCGACACACCGGGACACGTTGACTTTACTGTTGAGGTTGAACGCTCGCTGCGTGTATTAGATGGCGCTGTTGCCACTTTCTGCGCAGTAGGCCGCGTGCAGCCGCAATCGGAAACCGTATGGCGGCAAGCCGACAAGTACCACGTCCCGAAAATGGCTTACATTAATAAAATGGACCGCGTGGGCGCCGACTTTCTATCTGTAATTGATGAAATTCGCGATAAATTAGGCGCAAATGCGTTGCCTATATGCCTTCCCATCGGAGCCGAAGATAAATTTGAGGGTATAGTTGACCTCATTGCCCAAAAGGCAATTTATTATGATAACGATTCGAAAGGATTGACGAACTACGAAATCAAAGATGTGCCCGCCGACATGAAGGCCGAAGTGAAAGAATGGCGCGCTAAACTCATTGAAGGTATTGCCGAATATAACGATACCCTCTTAGAAAAATTCTTTGAAAATCCGAAATCCATTACCGAAGAAGAAATTATTGAAACCTTGCGTAAAGCAACTATTGATATGGCAGTGGTGCCGGCTTGCTGTGGTTCATCATTCAAAAATAAAGGCGTGCAATTTTTGCTCGACACCATAATGCGCTACCTTCCTTCTCCCTTAGACGTAGGTAATGTTACAGGCATTAATCCATACACAGGAAAGGAAGTAGTACGTAAGCCGGAGCCGGAAGAACCCTTCTGCGGATTGGTGTTCAAAATTGCTACAGATCCCTTTGTCGGCCGTTTAGCTTTCATTCGTGCGTACTCAGGCAAGTTAGATGCGGGGAGTTACGTTTACAATACACGCTCCGGCAAAAAAGAACGTGTGGCTCGCCTCTACCAAATGCACTCCAACAAACAAAATCCAATCGGCTGCATTGAAGCCGGCGACATTTGTGCTGCCGTAGGTTTCAAAGACCTGCGTACCGGCGATACCGTATGTACTGAAAAAGCCCCCATTATACTTGAGGCGATATCATTCCCCGACCCTGTTATCGGCTTGGCAGTAGAGCCTAAGACCCAAAAGGACTTGGATAAGTTGGGCATTGCTCTGGGCAAACTATCGGAAGAAGATCCTACCTTTACCGTACGTGGCGACCACGAAACCGGTCAGACCATTATCAGCGGTATGGGCGAGTTGCACTTGGAAATTATTGTTGACCGACTGAAACGTGAATTTAGCGTTGAGATTAATCAAGGCGCTCCTCAGGTAAATTACAAAGAAGCGATTTTAGGTAAGGTACAGCACCGTGAAGTGTTCAAAAAACAAACCGGTGGTCGTGGAAAATTTGCCGATATTATTGTTGAAATCGGTCCTGCCGATGAGGGCATTTCCGGCTTGCAATTTGTTGATGAGGTGAAAGGCGGTAATGTGCCTCGTGAGTATATTCCTTCCGTGGAAAAAGGATTCAAATCGGCTATGGCTAACGGCGTGCTTGCCGGCTTCGAAGTGCAATCCATGAAAGTAAGCCTCAAAGATGGCTCTTTCCACCCTGTGGATTCCGACTCCTTGTCGTTCGAGATTTGTGCACGTACAGCCTTCCGTCACGCCTTGCCAAAGGCTAAGCCGGTACTCATGGAACCTATTATGGCATTGGAAGTGGTAACTCCCGAAGACTATATGGGCGATATAATCGGCGATTTGAACAAACGGCGTGGACAAATTACCAACATGGATTCTAAAGGCAATACCCGTATTGTAAAAGCGAAAGTACCCCTTGCCGAACAATTTGGTTATGTAACCGTTTTACGCACCTTATCGTCGGG
>JAIRUB010000227.1 GCA_031254635.1 Prevotellaceae bacterium
CGCATTGCCATAGTCTTTCATCACCGGCACCATCGACGACATACATAAAATCAAATAAGAGCTATCGGGCATTACAGTATTGCCGATGTTGCCAATAGTATTGTTATAATATATTTTCCACCCGTCGAGCATAAGTTCGCGTCCCGAGCGGTTATAGAGTTCCATGTATTGCACTTCGGGTAGTCCGGCAGATGGATCGGCCTTTGCCATAATTTCAGAAAAGACTACATCACCATACTCCAATTCGCGCAATGGCTCCACAGGAATTACTTCTAACGACACCTCATCCATCCACAATAACTGGCTCGCTGTGGTGGTGTGGGTGTACATCAGGCCGAAATACAGGGCTTCGGTATAAGTATTGTGCAATATCGGCTGCGCCACCGGAGACAGCAAGTCAAAAGAATTGCCAATAGCGGCGCGGATTGCCCACTGCCCATCGTTAGTTCGCACTACTTCTACTGCTCCCACGCCGGTGGTTCCTATATTATTTCGCCAATTAATCGAAGTTTTGCGGATAATGCTATATGTATTGTTTCGCACGGCGTAAAGCGTAAGGGTATCTCCGGTACTGCTGCCCATATTTACGCCAATCACATAGCCTTGGTAAGTGCCGCCCGAGCGCCATTCGCTTGCCGGTGCGTTGGCCATAAGCATTACTCCCCATTTATTGCTCCCGCTGGGATTAAAACCGTGGCGCAACATAAACCGCCAAGTACAGCTGCTCTCTGAAGGAATGACATCGATTAATTCACGATAAATAATATCGGTGGCTGCTGCTGTGTTTTGATAGCTGTGCTTCAACGAGGCATTGCCCTCCAGCGGTGTAACTGTGCTTACACTCCACCGCCCGGCCGGGTGCTGCAACCAATCGGTTAGTGAGCTTGATTCAAAATTATCGGAAAACTGTGCGCTAAGCGCCGTTGGCCAAAGGGCCAGCATGAAAAGAGTGGTGAAAAGTGGTTTCATATTATTTAGTTAAAAATTGTTCAAAAATGGTGGCCGGCAACATGATTATTGGTGATATAACGGATATGGTAAACACCTTCTTCAATTGTAAAGAATACATACCAAGTTGTTCTATTACGTTTACAAGTAATATACAACATTCCTTTCCCATATCGTAAAAAATATGAAGGTGCTGATTTCTTGGGCTTAAGGTGAATGGTTAAAATTATCTCATTAATAATTCCTTGTATATACTTCACGGAATTCTCATAAAAATAAAAATATCCGGAGTAAACAAAAATTCGCGCAAGATTAGCTAAATAGAGCGTAACGTCTCTACTGAATTCTACTGTAACGCTCATCAAATATCTTCCTCAATAAGACTTTCATTTCTTCCATAAACTCATCGGGAGTTAACCAAACAATGTCTTCCTCCTTCTGTGGTTCAGGGTCCTTTATCCCCGCCCAAGGATTAAAATTTTGCGCTTGTTGAAAATTTTGATTTTCGTGCGAATTAGTAATTTGTTTCATGTCGAGTGGCTTTAAAAATTATACCGCAAAGATATAATTTATTTTTTATACTGCAAATTTTTTTCTTACAAATTAATGTAAGGATATTTGGTGGTAAAATCGGTTATTTGTTGCTGCAAACTTTGTTGGAAACGCCGACTGCTTTCCGTATCGGGATGTAATAAACGATGTTGTTGTGCAATCACAATTTTTTCAACTTCCGATAGAATAGTTTTGGTTTCGGCGGTTAGGGCAGCTTCGGTAAAGCGTTGCCAAATATAATTAACCGCCAAGGAAGAGGGATGCAACATATCGTCGGCATAGAAACGATAATCGCGCAGTTCATCCATCATTATTTCATAGGCAGGAAAATAATGTACATTTTCACATACTTGTTGCAGTTGTTCAATGGCTAACAGCAGCGTTGCCTTGCTCAACTGATTGCCGTGAGCTCCGTCTTTCCAATGCCTGATGGGGCTTACAGTCAACACCCACTGTGCTTTCGATGCTTTAATCAAGGGCAATAAGGCTGCTACAACCTCCTTTACATTCAGCATAGAGCGCGTAAAATATGCGGTAGGAATTTTATGGCAATTATTAACCGCTATGCCGGTTTCTTTAGAGCGATAAACCCAGGCCGTACCCAAACTAAGTATGATAAACTCCGCTTTGTGTAAGGCCTCTGAACCTTTCAACAAAAATTCATTGGCTGTATCCAAAAAGCGTTTTTTATCGGAATGGGCAAACTTGCTGTGATGAAAAAAAGAAGTGTATATATCGCCGCTTTGCAGGATTTCCTCTTCCGTAAAAGGCTGTACCGATTGTAGGCGCAATAGGCTTTGCACTATTGATAAGGGATTATACACCGTCCCGAAAGGATTTACAGTAACCGGAAAATAATACTGTTGCATAATTTGTCCGATATTGTCGGCAAAGCACGAACCCATTAACAAGGCCGGCGTTTTATAAGTCAGCTGTTGCTGAAACAGGGAAATTGATATTGTGGTAGTCAGATTCAAGTGAATTGAGAGTTGAAAATTGAGAATTATATATTTTATCTGTGTAAATCTGTTATATCTGTGTTATCAGTGTGCTATTAACTATCTGTTTTAGTTTGGTTAAGCCGACTCGTTGCAGGGGCGAATGTGCAAATATACGATTAAATTGCTCTTCTTCCAAAGCTAACCAGTCGGTTCGGGTATAAGTCATGATTTCGGGCAAAGCCGCCAATTCCGCATTTGTGTGTGTGTACACGTGAGCATTCCACGGACAAACCTTTTGGCAAATATCGCAGCCAAACAGGTAGCCGTGAGTATCTACCTCCACAGGCTGCTTTTTTTCAATGGTTTGATAAGCTATACATTTTCGGGCATCTAAAAAATAAGGTTGGCATAAAGCCCCCGATGGACAGGCTTTCAAACATTTAGTGCAATCAGCACAATAATTTTTTTGCTCCGGATCATCGTATTCCACTACTATATCGGTTAAAATAACTGATAGAAGATTAAAAGAGCCTAATTCTCGTGAAATCAACAAATTGTTCTTCCCTATCCAGCCTAAGCCTGCCCGTATTGCCCACGCTTTTTCAAACAGAGGGGCTGAATCAACAAAGCCACGGGTCTGGGCAGTCGGATAAGCGGCATGAATGAAGCGCTCTATTATTTTCAACTTCTCGCCGATAACATCATGATAATCTTTGCCATAAGCATAATAGGCTATTTGAGGAAGTTGCCCCTTTTGCACCACCGGCGGATTATAGTTCATCATCAACACAATAACCGACTTTGCCCCAGCTAACAGCAACTGTGGATTTTCCCGCTTCTCCATATTTCGAGACATATAATCCATACCTGCATGAGCGCCGGCCACTATCCAAGCACGTAAACGCTCCGTTTCCAGCGGCAAAGCTTCGGCTTTAGCCACCCCACAAGCATCAAAACCTAAATCCAAGGCACGCTGTTTTAGTAAGAAAGTAAAACTTTTTGACAAATTATGCTGACGATTTTTTACAAATATATATAAATTTTTGTATATTTGTAGGATAAAAACAACATTTCTATGAAAAAAATATTAGTAATCGGCGGCCTTGGGCAAATTGGTTCGGAACTAACAGCCGAATTTAACCATTGTTATGGTAATAATAATGTAGTTGTAGCCGACGCTGTTGACGATAAGAACGGTATTGTAAAAAATAATGTTTTTGAGAAAATTGATGTCACCGACTTCAACGCGGTTGAAAGCACCATCAAGCGCCATAACATCGATACGATTATCAATCTTGCCGCCATTTTGTCGGCAAGTGGCGAAAAAAACCCCGATTTGGCATGGAGGGTTAACATTGATGGTTTGTTGAATGTGATTCGTTTGGGGATTCAATATAAACTTGACAGGGTGATGGTGCCCAGTTCTATCGCTGTGTTCGGCCCGCAATCGGTACTTTACAACACTCCTCAGGAAACCGTGCTGACGCCTAATACTATGTATGGCGTCACAAAAGTTATTGGCGAAATGTTGGGCGATTATTACTTTAAAAAGCACGGCCTTGACTTCCGTGGTATTCGTTACCCTGGTATTATCAGTCATACAACGTTACCCGGTGGCGGCACCACCGATTATGCCGTAGAGATTTTCTATGAAGCGCTGAAGCATAAAACCTACAACTGCTTCCTCAGCGCCGAAGCCTGCTTGCCGATGATGTATATGCCCGACTGTGTGCGCGGCACTCTTGAGTTATTGGAAGCTGATCGTAGCCAATTGAAACGTTGTGGAAATTACAACTTAAGCGCTATGAGTTTCTCTCCGGAAGATTTAGCTGCAGAAATCAGAAAGCATATACCTGAATTTACCATCAGTTATGCTCCGGATTTCCGGAACGAAATTGCAAAATATTGGCCTGCATCGATAGACGATTCCGCTGCCCGCGCAGAATGGGGCTGGAAGCCCGAATGGGATATGTCCGCTATGGTAGCCGATATGTTGAAGGAAGTGGCAAAGAAAGTGATTAAGTGATTAGGGTATTTAGCAAAAAATTAATACTAATGCCTTTTTTATTGTTTACTCTGTCAATTATTTTTTCTTAATTTCGCAAAAAATACTAGAATTATCCACTTCATAAATATTTGCATCAACATTAAATTCAGAGGCTAATTTAAAAAAATCATTCTCAGAATATGTTATTGCCTTAAATCCATCTTTACACACAATAAGACCATCTTTTGTTTGTTCATAATCTATTTCTCCCAATAATTTTTCATCGACTTGGATTTGGAACCAATGTAATCTGTCTTGCCAAATTTTATTCGAATAACTGGAGAATAGAAGTATTCCTTCTTTTTTTGTAACTCTTAATGCTTCTGTCAATAATAAATAAGGGTCTTCTTTAAAAGCAGAAATGCCGTTTTGAACGCAAATGGTAATATCGAACATTTCAGCAGAAAAATTTAATTTTACTGCATTCATTGTGTAAAATTCAAGGTTATCAATTGGGTGATATAAATTTTTAGCTAATTCAATATTATCTTGTGAAATATCAATCCCGATAATCTTTTTAGCTTTCTTAGCTAATTCAATAGCCACTCTTCCATATCCACAACCTAAATCCAATACAATATCATTTAAAGAAAGTTTTCTTAAAACGAAATCTATTTCTGCTGTTAAAAGTTGCTGTATTCTTGGAGGTGCTATATTATAGCATTTTTGTAATTTGCTTGCATTCAGATTTTTTGAATAATAGTTCATACCTTGATTTAAATATTATGAAAGCAACTTCCGGTATTCTTCTTGTTTTTTCTTAGGAAGTTTTTTTATAACTTCTTCCACAGAATGTGCTATTAGTTCCTTTATAAGACTATCGGGAACATCATTTGCCAAATAAACGGAATTCCACATAATGCTACGGGTATGAATCCCTTGTCTTACTCCCTGATATTTTTCACGAAGTTCAATTGATTTTTCTGGGTTGCATTTCAGGTTGACATTGAACTGTCCGTCTTTTGGCTCCAAGCTTATGTATGCAAACATCTTTTCCATCACTTTAAAGACCAGCGTTGACTCATCGAAAGGGAAACTCTCGGATGCACCTTTAACCGATATACAGTATTCTCGGAATTCTTCTATATTCATAAGTTACTTATTTTTTTCCTTTGCCTGTTTTTGATAAAAGCCATCCGAACGAAATAATGGCAAACACCAATAACACGATGGCAAGCCAAGTAGGAATGTTTATAATATTGTATATAGCTAACAATATGGCACCTGAGCCTATTCCCAGAACCAACATTAGGTATAATAATGCTTTGTAAAATTTTTTCATAATATTTTTGTTTTACTTCCGCTCCTTTAGCAGACTTTAAATTTATATTCTCATTTTACTTTCTCAACATTTTCTGAACAGCAGGCGTACACCAGCTTTTCATAGTTTCATTTTCTTCAAAAATCAGGTAAGCGTCTAATTCCGGGTGATTGTTCAAAAATTTTTCAGCCTCTTCAACACCCAATACCATAAGCACGGTGGCATAAGCATCAGCGCTCATGCAATCATCAGCAAACACTGTTACACTAAGCAAGGAGTGGGTTACGGGATAGCCGGTTTTCGGATTAATAGTATGCGCATATTTCTGCCCATCTTCAATATAATATTTCCGGTAATTTCCAGAAGTTGCCATTGAGCGATTAGTAAATTGCACTATTGCCTGAATGTTTTCTCCTGGAATCATATTCCCATCTTCAGGTTTATCAATAGCCACCGCCCAAATTTTTCCCTGCTTGTTTTTTCCTGCACAGCGAATTTCACCGCCAATTTCCACTAAATAATCCGTAATCCCTTTTGCTTCCAACCATTCAGCTATCACATCCGATGAATAGCCTTTGGCTACAGCATTCATACTTAAACTTATTCGAGAGTCGATTTTCACCACGTGGCGGCCTTCTAACCATATTTTATCCATTCCAATAATTTTTTTAAGACTATCGATTATCTGCGGTGTAATTTTCTCTTTATGCTTAAAGCCAAAGCCCCAGGCATCAAACAAAGGAGCGGCCGAAATATCGAAAACACCGGCCGAAATATCATAAATTTCACGCGAATGGTTAAAAACCGTTACAAAAAAATCATCCACTTCCACCGGCTCATTACGGTTGACTTTGGTGATAATCGAAATAGAATCATAGATAGACAGCGATTTGCAGAAAACCGTCAGTATGGAATCTATAGCTGGTTGGAAATCGCGCTTCTGCCCATCATTGTATATTATGTGATAAGTAGTTCCCAAAGCAAAACCATCAATAGTTTTATACTGTTGTACAGAAAAATCGCAGGAAAACAGTATAAAAGCAAATACTGACAAATGTAGGTAAGTTGTAAAGCATTTCATGATGTAATGAATTGATAATTTGATTAAATCATTAAAAACGGATTGGACAAAGATAGAAATAATTTTGGTTGAAGCTAAAACTATTTGTATCTTTGAATATTATATTAATCTAAAGACTTATGCTTTTAAACAGTAGAGAAAATAATCTCCCTTTGCGTTTTGCCATGATTGGTAACGGAAGTTGGGCAACAGCCTTGACAAAAGTATTGCTCAATAGTCAAGAGAAATTACAATGGTTTGTCCGTGAGTCAAGGATGATTAGCTATATAGAAAAGTATCACCGGAATCCTGATTTTTTGCGCTCAGCGCAATTGGATGTTACCCGTCTTGAAATGTCGGACGACATTAATATAGTCGTGCGCAATGCCGATGTATTGGTGTTCTGCATTCCTGCCGCTTTTTTAAAGCTGGAACTTGACAAATTCACCGAATCCTTGCAAGGAAAATTTATCGTAACCGCTATCAAAGGAATGATTCCCGACGATAAT
>JAIRUB010000230.1 GCA_031254635.1 Prevotellaceae bacterium
AATGTACTTTTTCCATTGTAACTTAAAAGTAGAAATTTTTCCCAACTTAGTCAAGAGGGCGCGCCCTCTTGACTAAGTTTTTTCTACCTGAAAGTTGCATTTGTTAGTTGAAAGTAATAAGCGATTTTTTGATGAAGGGTGAAAAGATACAAGGTAAAATTGTATCTTTTTCCTCTTCTTTATGTTTTTTACGCCGCTCTGATATCAGAATTGCATATAGACAAAAATTCAACATCATTGATATTTGTAAAAAGTCTTTTGTAATTTTCTCAAAATCAAAAAAATATACTACATTGACACTGACAAGCCCGCACAAAACATTGACAGACCTATTACAAGAAAACTCTTTTTTATTTTTTTGAATTAAATGTTTTTTTTATATTTTTTCGATTTAAAATAAACTAAATAACCAATTTATAAATCCATCAATAGCATAGAGTCCAGAAGCGCTAACTTCTCCCGTCAAAACTCCCGGACCTGCTCCTACCCTGTACCTTTTTACCTTTTAACCTTAAAGCAACGGCGACAAAAGGCGGGAGAAGCCTTCAAACAGTTTGCGCCAGAGAGAACGCCTGTTCCACCTTCTATGGCGGATTAATCGACTTGTTTTTAAATCTTTATTTATTTGCTCTTCAAGCTGGGCAGTAATTCCCTTATCATAAATCATAGCCGATATTTCAAAATTGTGCTCTAAACTGCGACTATCCATATTGGCAGAGCCAATGGCGGCAAAACTTCCGTCAACAGTAATCACCTTGGAGTGGTTAAATCCGTCTTTGTAAAAATATATTTTTACACCGGCTTCCAATAATTCCGATACATAGGAGAGTGTACACCAATAAGTAAATTTGCTATCCGATTTTTTAGGAATCATTAATTTAACATCTACACCGCTAAGCGAGGCTATTTTTATAGCTGAAAGAATGCTATCGTTAGGCATAAAGTAAGGCGTAAGGATATAGATATGCTTTTTAGCCTGAGTAATGGCCGAAAAATAGGCTTGCATAATACTTGCCCAATCGCTGTCGGGACCCGAGGGCACTATTTGTACATACTGGTTGCTGTCGGTATCTACCGGTGGGTAGAAGCGAAGCCGTTGTCCTAACTGCTTTTTACTTACAAAAAACCAATCAAGCAGAAAGCTTGCCTGCAAGGAGTGCACAGCCTGGCCTTCGATGCGCAGGTGGGTGTCGCGCCAACTGTCAAAAATGCCGCCGGTCATATAACGGTCGGCAATATTAATACCGCCCAAGAAACCAATCTTTCCATCAACCACCAATATCTTACGATGATTGCGGTAATTAAGGGTACGCGACATTCGGGGAAAAACTACCTTGGCAAAGGAATAAACTTCTACGCCCGCTGCCGTAAGTTCTTTTACGTAACGCTTCGGCAAATGCCAGCATCCTACATCGTCATACATCAAACGAACCTCAATTCCATCCTGCGATTTTTGTATCAGCAGGGCTTTGATTTCATTGCCGATAATGTCGTCGTCTATAATATAGGATAAAAGATGGATACTGTCGGTAGCGGCAGCTATGCTTTCTTTCATAGCCGCAAAGGTATCCCGGCCATTATGGAATACTTCTACACGGTTGTTGCCAGTGAGCAGCGCACGACTGTTATTCAGCAAGAGGGTAATGATATTCTTATGTTCGGCTACTTTCTCTACCTCTTTCCAGTCGGTAATATTGAGCTGCATAATTTGCTTTTTCCCTAAGGTATCCATAACCGCTGCATCGCGAAGGCCTTTACGGTTATACATTTTTCGCTTACGGTAATACTGCCCGAAAAAGAGATAGAGTATAATGCCGATATAAGGCAGTAGAATTACCACTATCATCCACGACAGCGTTTTTACAGGGTCTAAATGCCTTAATAATAGTGTCAAAATTATGATAATCGCTGCAATAAAATTGATGCCCCACAGTAACAAAATCCAATTGCTGTGAAGCCATAGCCATATAAGATGAAAAAAATCCATATTTTATTCTGCAAAAATCATTTCATCCAACAAATAACCAGCACCGGCTAATTTATCAATGATAAATAGTGCATAACGAATATCTAAGGCTATGTTCCGGCAAATTTCCGGATCATACACTACATCGCTCATAGTGCTTTCCCATGTGCGGTCGAAATTAAGGCCAATGAGATGACCATTGCCATTAAGTACCGGACTGCCCGAATTGCCGCCGGTGGTATGGTTGGTAGCCAAGAAAGTTACGGGTATTGTTCCGTCCACTACCCAGCGGCCGTAATCCTTAGCTGCATGCAAATCGCGCAGCTTTTGCGGAATATCGTAGTCATATACATCGGGGTCGTCTTTTTGCATAATACCTTCAAGCGTCGATTGCGGCAGGTAATATACGGCGTCAAAGGGCTTGTAGCCGCTCACCTTGCCGTAAGCAATACGGAGGGTAGAATTGGCATCAGGATAGAAAGGACGTTCGGTTTGGAAAGCCATCAGCCCGCGCATATAAGTGCGATACAGGGTTTCAATCTGCCGACTCAGCTCATTGTATGGTTTTTCAACATACTCTTTATAAAACTTGTTGCTTTCGCGATATAAGGAAAACAAGGGGTCTTTTTCCAACTGTTTTACGATTTTGTCTAACGGCTGGTTTAGCAATTTTTCCACCTCAGCGCGACGGGTAAATAGGGTAGAGGAGTAGAGTTTTGCTGTCCATTTAGCTATGTCACTTCCATACTGTTTATATGCCCTTTCAACAGCAGGTGAGGCAAGGCTTTGAGGAGCATTTTTTACATATTCTGTTATTAATACCTCAAAGCTTGGTTGATCAATAGCTTGTACATAGTCTTTGAAGAAGTCGTTGGTAAGGCTTTTGAGCCTTTGAATAAGAGAATCGGTATTGAAATTTTTTCCTTCCACCAAAGGAAGAAAATTAGCCGCAAAACGGAGTAACTCGTTTACATTAAACGCTTCCATTTGGTAGTCGCGGGCAAAGGCATAATTGTCAATATTGGCATATAATTCGGTAAATTGCGCTACTATGGTTTTATACTCCGGCTTATCCGCAGCCCAAACAGCAAACTGTTGTTCGAGTTGCTTTTTCTTTTCCACTGTTTGCAGACGAACTACGCCGTTTAACTCGCCCTGCCATTTTTTCCATGCATTAGCCACAGCAGCTTGCTTGGCGGCATATTTAATGCGGGTTTGCGGATTTTTAGCCATTTCGGCCTTCATAATGTTAAGACGTAAGGTACGCAAATGAATTTTAGTCGGATTACCGCGCTCGGCCAAGTATTTGATAGCATCAGAAAAAAGATATTCGTAAGTACGTGCAGGGTATCCGTAAACAAAGGTGAAATCGTTTTCCTGTATGCCTTGTAAGGAAATTTTCAGGATTTGTTTTGGGTTATAGGGTATGTTATCTTTGGAATAAGGCGCAGGGTTATTGTCTTTATCGGCATAAATGCGGAAAAGCGAGAAATCGCCGGTATGCCGCGGCCACATCCAGTTATCGGTATCGCCGCCGAACTTGCCGATAGAGGAGGGGGGAGTGCCCACCAAACGGATATCTTCAAACACTTTATATACAAAAAGAAAATACTGATTGCCGTAGTACAGGGCTTCTACTGTGGCTCGCATCCATTTTTCAGTGGCGGTTTTTTTTACTATTTCTGCGCGGTTTTTGTCAATTATTTTTTTACGTGCAGCCTCGTCCATATCGTCGGTAACGCCCTCCAATACTTGGCTTGTAACATCTTCCATATATTGGAGTATTCTTACTGTAAGGCCTTTATTGGGCAGCTCTTCATCCAGATTCTTAGCCCAGAAACCGTCTTTCAGGTAATCGTACTCTACTGAACTGTGCGACTGTATTTGCGAAAATCCGCAATGGTGGTTGGTAAAGATTAGCCCTTTCCCCGACACTAAATTGGCCGTACAACCATTGCCAAACTGCACAATGGCATCTTTCAGGCAGGCTTGATTTACGCTGTAAAGTTCTGCAGTTGAAAGTTTTAATCCCTTGTCCTGCATATCAATAATGCGTGCTTCGATGAGAGAGGGCAACCACATCCCCTCGTCG
>JAIRUB010000035.1 GCA_031254635.1 Prevotellaceae bacterium
TTAGCGCTACCTGCGGATAAGGCATTTGGATAGCCATAGCATGAGTAAGGTCGCCCCAGAAGAGCATTTTTTCTTCGCCGGAACTAAGCAGGTACAGGGTGTGTCCGGGCGTATGCCCATAAGCAGCTATGGCTTGAATATTGGGAAGCAAAAAAGTGGTAATACTATCTAACTGGTTAGGGTGGAAAAGCTGTCGTTGCCCTTTATAGGCTTTCAATACCTGACGCGCACGCTCTCCCCCTTGCGATTTCTCATTTTCCCAATACTTGTATTCAGATTCCGATATATATAAGTCGGCATTGGGAAACATCAGCTTACCATCCTGCAATAATCCGCCAATATGGTCAAAGTGCATATGGGTGATTAGTATAGCATCAACCTGTTCGGGCTTTATGCCTAAAGAGAACAGGTTGTCGAATAAATTGGTTCCTAATCCCGCATCCACTAAGACGACCTGTTCAGGCGTGCGTATGAGGTAGGCAACCATAGCGTTAGGAATAGTTCCATCGGGGGCGCATTCCTGCAACATTTCGGGAGTAGCGCCTATTAATAAGTTGGGGTTGATTTTTTGCTGCACTTCTGAAAGCATACTTACCTCACAATCACCTATTTTATAGGTGAAAATATCTTGGGCAAAGGCTCCTCCGGAAGTCATCAGCATGCTCATAAGTAGTAATTTTAGTATTTTCATAACTCCGAATTTTTAGACGCTACAAAGGTACAAATTTCTTTATAATTTTACTACTTCTTTGAGCGCCTTATATCCTTTATGGCTGGCTTTCTCAGTTTTTCGGCAGGGACATTTTTCTCGGCTCGTTCTTTCAACTTTTCAATATGTATCAACAACTGATATACCAGTATAATGATGATGTAAACCAGCAAACCT
Source organism: Prevotellaceae bacterium (assembly GCA_031254635.1). GTDB lineage: Bacteria > Bacteroidota > Bacteroidia > Bacteroidales > UBA932 > UBA932. The sequence continues at coordinate 887 of JAIRUB010000035.1, forward strand.
TCTATAATTTTCCAGGAAATAGAATTATAAAGAAATTCCATATAAACGGTATTGGGTTCCATTAGCCATTGCAGGAGCAAGTAGCTGCTGCCTGTACTAAGGAATAAAAACAAGGCTGCCAACAGAATCTTATTAGTAATATAGCTGTACCATACTGTAGAACTTCTTCTGTTAAAATATACCGGATACCAAAGTGGAACCAGGAAAAAAGCAAAAAACAGATTGAATACAACGGCATCCAAACAGGCATAGCCCAAAGCTAAGCCGTAAATGTAGTACACAACCAGTGTTTGTATGATGATAAACACCACCATACAAACACCGAAGAGCATTACTGCCTGATAATTTCGGAAAAGAGGGTTGTGCATTATTTGTATTTTATTTCGCCACCGCCGAGTACCATATCGGCATTAATGATTAGTATTTTCTCCTTATTTATTTCAATATGCGATTTCGGACGCCGGTCTTCAAAACTTCCTATTACCTGATGTTGGCGGATTTCGATATACCAATCGGCAGGAGCATAAATAGATACTCCACCGAAAACTGTACGTATATCAAGCGTATTTATCCCCTCAGCTAATTCGGCATCGCTAAGGTCTAACTTCATTTCTCCAAAAACACAACTGATTTTTCCGCCTTTAAAATTCTTAACATCAATTTTTTCTTTGGAACCGCCAAATACGCATTCGCGGTAAACATAGCCGGTGTCTTGTTTATTGTGTATAGTGCGGTTAAATGCTGTTCGCCGGGTTTCCCAATGACAGCAATCTCTGTTTTTTTCGAAAAACGACTTGAAAATAACAATAATACCCACAATTATAAGAATAATAGCCCACCGGTTGTCATTAACAAAACCGAAGGCTTCAATATTTAATTTCGGAAGAAGGAAAAAACCTCCTATCAACACCAGTAAGAGGCTGAAACCCCATTTATGCCGTGAAAAAAGACTAATAAATCCGATGCTGATTAAAATCATTGGCCACGAAAAAATAATACGCTGATAATCAGGGTGCAAAATCCCTGTTTTAAACAATAAAAGCAATACTCCTGCGGCAATAATCAATGCTCCAATGAGTACATTAACATTGTTAAATTTAATTAGTTTCATAGTTGAAAATTTTAATTAATTACGGAGCAAAGATAGGTTTAAAAACCCGATTTTTCATTAAAAATTTTGCATCCCCAAAAAAAATGTTTACCTTTGTAAGCTAATCTTTAACTTTTCCGCCTATGAAACCCTATCATCTCCCCCTATTGGTAACGGCTTTATTGATAAGTTGCCTTGCCAACGCCCAACAATACATTTGTGAATATGATGCCGCAGGCAACCGTGTAAAAAGATATTACACAGACTTGGTACCCCGCTCGGCGGTTATTCCTTTGGAAGAAGATACCGTTTATGTATCAACGGTAGCCATCCCTTTAGCCAAAGACTCTATTTATATCCCAACAGCTACATTTTCCGATCTGAATAATGCCCCCCTTGATTATCAAGAAGAGAACAATACAGATAACAGTCAGGAACAGACGCCTTTCCGTATGGTCATCTATCCCAATCCCACCACCGGTTATTTTACTTTGGAATTGCCTGACCTGCAAGCCGGAACAACAGGAAGTTTGATGATTCTTAGCCAGTCGGGACTACCGGTGTACAGCCAAAACAACCTTACCCAAGTGCAAACCATCAACATTTTCACCGTAACCACCGGACTGTATTTTGTCCGTATAGTGGCCGGCAATAAATTATATGTCGTCAATATTCTCAAACATTAAGTTGTTACAACTGAATAACTATTGAATAACTACTAAATAAGAAAAGAATCAATACGAAGGTACAATCGGAGGGACAGCTCAACCAAGGGATACAAAAACGTAATAACCAAAGTACGCAGAAATTTATATTTTGAAAAAGAAAAGGCAAGCCTGTATGAGAAAAACGGCGATGGCGGGGCCAAGATGGCCCTCCTGAACAGCATTCTTGAAATAGACCCCAATAATCGTTTTGCCCTAAAAAGACTATAAGCCATGAAACCATACCTTTTAACCATATTATTTTTCTTGACCGCTGCATTTCACCTCTTGGCTAACCCTGTAAACCGTGTTTACATCAGCCAAATTTTCTATGATTCTCCCTTAGAGAAAGATAATCGCAACAGTCCCGATAATTATAACAACGGGGAATACATACAGCTCTACAACCCTACTTCGCAGATAGTGGATTTGTCGGGTTGGCTATTACTTGGTACTATGGAATATGAACAGTTTCAATTTCCCGAGGGGACTGTCATTGCTGCGGAAGGCTCGCTATTAATAGCCTACCGGTGTTCCTATATTCCCGATTTTACCTTTTCCTCCTTTTACAGTAGAAAGAGGCCGATTGATGAATCGAAAGTTATCTATCAAAGTTCCATTATTTTGAACAATAAGGGAGAACGCCTTGTATTATTAGACGTTCACCGAAATGTTGTAGATGCTGTAGTATTTGAGACCAAGCTCAGTAACCATATTCCGCCGGCATTGGCGTGTAACGGTAGAAATGATAATTGGAGTATAATATATTCTTTACACCGGACAGAGGTGTATGAGTGGGATGGACAACCGACGATTGTCACCAATAGCGGATTTGTTACAGGTATTGCTACGCCTTTGACTGCGGGGACTGCTCAAATGGTAAATCGTCCTTCAGATCCTTGGCTGTATCTGCCACAATTTATTTATTTGGAAGGTGAAATTCCGGCCGAGGGGCAGGTAACGCCCACCGGCGCCTTTCAATATACGGTTCCCATTGAGGTTCCTGCCGGAAGGCAGGGCTTCCAACCGCAAATTTCATTGGTGTATAACAGTCAATCGGGCTTGGGCTTAGCCGGCATGGGTTGGAATTTGGCCGGACTTTCACTCATTTCCACAACCCAAAGCACCATTCATCATAATGGAGATGTTAGCCCGACACCTACTCTTCATATAAGCGCTCTTCATCCAAATAGCTATAATAATCTAACATTGGATGGTGTACGCTTAATACGACCCAATAATTTTATTAATAGTTATCAATTGGAAAATGATGACAAGTGTAGGATTGAAATAGATTACGCTTCCGGCCAAGCGGTTGCTGCTAAAGTATTTCTGTCCAATGGCACTGTTTGTACTTATGGGTTAGCCGATAATCACAGTCTCCGTATTACTGAAATGGAGGACTTGAATGGCAATTATATAACTTATGGATACCAATACTATAATGATGCTAATCAGTATTTAATTAACAATATAAGCTATGGCGGTAATCATAAAAAAAGCACAGGACATTTTATCTCTTTGCTGTTTAGTTATGATATAGTGTCGGATATGGATGTCGGTATGTACTACATGAACGGAAGCAAGTACAAAATGAACCGGCGCCTCAAACAAATTGAAAGTTTTGTAGGGAGCCAACGCTTCCGGAAATATGATTTAAGCTATAATTCCGGTTATTATTCTCAGTTGTCGCACATTAATTTATATAGTAGTGAGGAGACGGCTAAGTTAAACCCCATCAGTTTTAATTATGGAAAATGGATGACGAACGGTTTAACGTGGAAACCGGTCATAAACATTGAACCTTATTCTTTGGATATAAACCATGAGAATACTATTGTGTTTAGTGGAAAATTTATACCCGGTTCAAAAAATGATGCCATTGTTGTGATGCCGAAGGTGCGCAATAACCAACTTAACCTTAATAAGCTTTTTCTTTATAATGGGGATGAGGAACCCGAAGTACGGGAACACAGTTTTATGGTAAATCTGTCGGACTATAAAAATTTTTTAACAGCCAAGATTGATGATAATACACCTGAAAGAGATATCATTTGGACACCCTCGAGTATAATTTCCAACGAAGAAAAATTGAGCATATATGTATTGAAACCTCATTCGTCGGGAGATTTTATTAGCAATAAATTGAAAAGCTATACTATGCCAATATTTTCAAGTAGTGGATATTCTTTCAAAATACCCAAGTATTTCTTTACTGGAGATTTTAACGGCGACGGAAAAGAAGAAATTTTTGCTTTAGAATACTATCTAACTGATCTTATACCCTCTACCTTTTCAGCCTATATATTGGATTTAAACGACAGTGGAACTGTACCGGTATTCAGTGGGTTATCGCCGTTTCCCATAGGTAAGAATGATATAGTGTTCACCTTGGATTATAACGGGGATGGGAAAACTGATATTGGGGTTATTAAGATAGATGGAATATATATCCTTTCTTTTATAAAAGAATTTCAGCCGATTAATCAAAAATGGCCTTATAAATTGCAGATTATAGCCTTTTCTTCCGATATTAAATTGTCGGATTTCTATGGAGAGGAGCGAAAAAAAGATGGAGAGACAATGATGTTTACACGTCAGTTGTTGGTTGGGGATATTAACGGGGATGGAAAAACCGATATAATCGTTACCTCCCGTTGTGCGAAATATAATCAGCATGCTACCCTGAAAGGCCAATATACAACTATTGATGCCGATGGTTTTTCAAAATGGACACAATACCTGTCAACAGGACAGTCTCCATCAGCAGAGGGAGCGATATTTGATGTCAGTACTTGGACTGACTCAAGGGGTGTGAATATTGATGGCGGTACTTTTCTGCAAGATATAAATGGGGATGGACGACCTGATATCGTTACCTCTGATATTAATAATATATATTTACGTTATGCTGTCGGTGAAAAATTCAGTTCTACCATTACCACTATTTCTAAGACGGAAAAAGGTGGAGTGGTTACTACTGTTGACCTTTGCGCTCCTAATAACAGTCGTTATTTAGCCCATATTGTAAACGGTAAGATCTACAGATTTAACTACCAACGCGATGAACAGCAGGAAGCCTTATTAACAAGTGTAACCGGTAGCCATGGCCTTGTTACTACCTTGGATTATGCACGGATGGACCAAACCACAGACGATGTTTATACTCCGGACGCTAACCAGTCCTTCCCTTACCGAACATTGACCGATGCTAAACTCTGGTTGGTACAAAATGTTAAAATAGGTGCTATTACTAATAACCACTATAGTTACAAAGGAGCCGTAGCACATCTTCAGGGATTTGGCTTTTGCGGTATGCAGAGGGTCGATATTTATGATGCTATCCGAAACCTATACTCCTACCAAGTTTTTGACCCCTTGCGCAGAGGAGTATTAGTACAAGAAACGTCGCCAACACAAACAATTAACAATGTGTGGGAGTTGCAGGAAAACGGAACTGTTAATCAAAGAAAAGTAAGAGCGCGTTTGTTGAAACAAACAATAACCGACCACTTAACCGGTTTCATTTCCACAAACAGTTTTACCTATGATAGTTATGGCTTACCTACTATGGTGGAAAAGCAGGTTGGCGGCGAGGTCACCGAAAAAACAAGCTATTCTTACTACAATCAACTCTACACCGGCCCTGGAGGAAAATGGATCATCGGATTACTGCTTACGGAGGATATAGCCATCTCCCGTAACGGCGATTCTTATTCCCAAATCAACAACTATACTTATAACAATAACCATTGGTTGCTGCAAAAAAGGAGTTTTACTAACAGCCAGCTTACCTCCCAAGAACAATTTACATACGATGATGGCGGGTTATTATTAACCCAATCGTCAAAGGTTTATCAATCGCCGGAAATCTTAACCGTAACTAACAGTTATACTTCCGACGGCCGTTTTTTGAAACAGCGTACCGATGCTTCCGGTAAAACTACCGTATGGGAATATAATGATTTGAAAGGCGTACCGGTAAAAGAAACCGACTACAAGGGAAATATTACCACTTACAGCTACGATATCTTTGGCAGGCCTACCGGCGCCAATTATCCCGATGGCACCCAATCAGCCCGTTCTATATCGAGAGTTTTTGCCGGAGACGGAAGTTATAATACTCATCAAGCTCGCACAGTAGTTGTAGAAACCTGCACAGGAAAGCCGATGCAAAAGACCTACTACGATGTGCATGGCCGCGAGGTGGCAAGCATGGTACAGGGCTTCGACGGAACGCAGGTGTGGACTAACAAACTGTACAACAACAAAGGCTTTTTGGCACAAACTTCAGCTCCGCACTTTGGCGAGCCCTCACGTTGGACAGTTTACACCTACGACCAGTACGGACGGATATTGAAAATTAATCAACCTTCGGGCAAACAAAGCTTGTATGCCTACAACGGCGCTTCTACAAAGATTACCGAAAATGGCGTAGATGTAACCAAAACCTGCAATGCGCTGGGCGAAATAATTAAAGTAACCGACCCTGCAGGCAGCATTCTCTACAACTACCGCGCCAACGGGCAGCCCTCCTCCATTCAGGCGCCCGACGGCAGCATTACCACCTTTGAATATGATAGTTATGGCCGACGAATTAAAATCACAGACCCCAGCGCCGGAGAGCAAAGCTATACCTACAACCCGGCGGGGAACATGGCCTCTCAAACCAATGCTAAGGGCCAAACCGTAAGTATGACCTACAACAAATTCGGGCAAATAACGGTTAAAAATATGCCGGAATTTAATGTTGCCTACATTTATGATGATGACCAACAACTAATAGCCATAGAGGCCGACAACGGCTCCTCTACAAACTATACTTATGATAATTTAGGCCGTGTACTCAGCGCAAAAGAAGTAGTTAATAATGAAGAGATAGAAAAAAACTATACCTACAATCAGGGTAAGTTAGCTACAGTTACCTACAGTCCCTTGGGCAACATCCCCTTAAACTATGAGTACAATGCTTACGGCTACCTTAACGAAATAAAACACGGCGCCAACAATATATGGAAATTGGAGCAAAAAAATGCTTTAGGGCAGAAAGAAAAAGAAAGGTTGGGCAATGATGTAATCAACACCTATACCTACACCGAGGATGGCCTACCGCTAAGCATTGCAACAGCAAATCAGCAATGGCAGCACAAGGAAACCTACGTCTTTGACCCAGTGAAAAAATTGCTTAACCGGCGCAGTGTTCTAGGCGGATTAACGGAAGATTTTACCTACGACCCGCAAAAACGGCTTACCGGCTATGGCATTACAACTTCGGGCAGCATGCCCGCCGTTGTAAATTACAACACTATGGGCAGCATTGTGTACAAAACCGATGCCGGACAGATGAACTACAATCTGCCGAGCAAGCCTTATGCCATAAGCCAAATAATAGACCAAAACCCCAATATTCCCTTAGCCCAACAGGATGTTACTTATACCTCTTTCAGCCGCCCCGCTACTATTGAAGAAGGCGATTACAAGGCCGTGTTCGATTACAACAGCGATGGCGACCGCACCACTATGCACTTGTACAACAACAGCGCCTTGTCCTTTACCCGCTATTACCTTGGTGGGAACTATGAGAAAGAGATTGACGATACCGGAAACACTATAGCCGAACGCCTGTATATCGGCAGTTCCCCCTATTCTGCCCCCGCTGTGTACAGCAATGAAGGCGGTGTATGGAAACTCTACTACTTGCACCGTGATTACTTGGGCAGCCTGCGCTTAATTACCGATGAAGAAGGCA
>JAIRUB010000048.1 GCA_031254635.1 Prevotellaceae bacterium
GTGACTTTTTTTCTCATACCATTCAAAACATTACCTCTGATATGGTGAAATCAATAGGCAGCTACAGCTACCTTTCTTTAAATTCTTTCTGGGCTGATTAAAATGTCATTTTTGTATAAGTTTTTCGCTCAACTGTTCAATAGTAACATCTTTCAAAATAACAGTCTTATTGCTATCCAACAAGTAGATGGTGGGGATGGCGTGGAGATCGTATTTTTCGTATAATTTTTCGTTTCTATCAGGGTCCCATCCATTAATCCAGCTATAGTTACGTTCGGTAATATAGGGTAGCCATTCATCGCGGTTTTGGTCAACATAAATAGCAAGCACCTGCAAGCCTTCCCGGCTATACTCCTGATAAATTTCCCAAAGTTCGGGCGTTAGCATAGCACATAAGTCGCAGCCGGGGTTGTAAAAATAGAGTACAATATAGGGAGCTTGAATATCGTTGATTGAAATATAATTTCCGGTAGGGCTCTGCAATGTCAGGTTGGTTGCCTTACTGCCCACAGGGTTCAAACGAGCTTGTTCTACCACGTATTCCATACGAGAAACATATGCTATATCTGTCCATTGTTCGGAGTCTTCCACAATATATTTTTCGGCAATATGAACAGCTACTTTTTCCAAATCGGGCTGAGTTGTTGAACGAAAAAAATCGTAGCGGTTGCGCACAATAAATTCATATACTTCCCGGTTGGCTTTGGCCTTATTAATGAGAAAATCGCTGCGCTCTATCAACACCTCTTTATTGCGCGGCAACACACGTGTAGTGTACAAATTAAGCAAATTGACCAATATGGGCATATTGAGGATGCGGGCATCGGAGAAATCAATATTGTCAAAAAAATGTTCTTTATAATAATTTATGTAGTAAGCCTGCATAAGCGAATCGCGGTTAGGCAACAGCCATGGTATATCAGGTTGCGGAGCCTCAGGTTCCTGAACGGATTTGATGAATAAGGCCAAAGTACTGCCAGGCACAAGTAGCTGTGTTTCCATCCATTTTGCTTTGATTACTTCGGCAAATTGTTGCAGTTGCCCCCTAATAATAGCTATTGAATCAGGATTGCGCTGAGCTGATAGTTGTATCTGTTCTTGCAATGCCTGTCCGCGTTGTTGCAGGCTGTCGATATAGCGCATACACTCGGCAAATAATTCATTCTCAGGCGAGTCCTTTATTTCTAATGTTGAGAAGCCTTTTTGCAAGTCGAACGACAAGGAAAAATGCTGTGGTGTACCATCAGATATAAAGAAATCAATAGTAGTCCCATACCTGAGAGTTGTGGGTACCGTAATATTATACATGCCAGGAGCTAAGCGGTTTTCACCCGTAAAACGCACGTCTCCATTGCTGTCTATCGACAATGAATCAAGTATCCGGCTTGCCGATGCTACATATTGGTTGAGTATAACCGTCTTCCCGGCCTCAGCGCCTGCTATGTGTACCTCAATGTTGTAGCCGCTTTCTTGTGCGCATCCGTAGGTGAATGATAACAGAAGAAAGGTGGTAATACAAACAATTATTTTCATGTTGTTTTATAATATTTTAAGAGACTATAAAAAAATTGTATAAAAGGGCTCTATTCTTGTTGATTAATAAACAGTTTTGGTTTTATAAGCGTACAGTCAACAGTTTTTTCCCTATTTCGTGTAGTGTTTGTTCTATTTGTTTTTTCCGTACTTCCGATGGTTTTTTGACACCGCATATATACGAAGCCATAACGCTTTGCGGGATGTGCATACGGCGCGCAAGGCTGGATATATTTATATCGGAATTTTCTTTGAAAATCTTGTACAGCGGCGTTTCGTTTGTTTTTTTACGCATAAAGCCGTCATAACTTAAATCTTCATCTACATCTTCCCAGCGAATGCCAATGTTATCGTATTCAAAATTAGCCAGTTGAGTAGACGTGACATGGAACAGACGTGGATAATCGATAAATTGCTCACTATATATTTCACTTTTTTCGGTTTGTATATATACTGCTTTTTCGTCTATCCATACTTTGGTAATTTTCTGTTTCATACGCTATAGATATTATTTACCGAAGAAAGTATGCCTATCCCTTTTATCACATGTACATGAATGGGTTAATGGTCATTGCTGAAAAATATGAAACGTAATCCAAAGAAGATAAAAATAGTTGGCATATTTAAAAAATGTTATTACGCTACAAAGATGGGTAATAAATCTATTACCTGCAAATTTTACTTGATTTCTTAACAATTGGGGAGTACCTCATCTTCACCTTGCACCTTTTTACCCTTTACCTTGTACCTTTTCACCCTTTACCCTTCATTATTACCTAAAAATAATCAATAGTAATATAATGAGAAAAGTCTTGTAAATCAAGACTTTTATATTGTTTAATGATAATTTTATAATTGTTTATTTTTCTAAATTATTTTCCTATACAAAATCTACCAAATATAGTACCAAGTATTTCGTTGGTGGTGATGGCGCCTGTGATAGCGCCAAGATGGTGCAATACCTCTCGGAGATTTTGGGCTACCAAGTCGTGCGGGAGTTTGGCATTGATACCCACAGAAACACGTTCCAGCGCTTCGGCAGTAGCTTGCAGCGCCTCGTAGTGACGAACGTTGGTGAGCACAATCTCATTCCGTGAAAGAGGCGAGAGGTTAACCGTAGCGGCAAGGGCAGCAATGAGCTGATCAATGCCTTGTTTGTATTTAGCAGAAATGGTTATTAGGGTAAAGGGTGAAGGGTGAAGGGTGAAGGGTGAACTACCCTGCACCTTTTTCCCTTGTAACTTGTAACTTGTAACTTGTAATTCCTCCTGCAAATCGGCTTTATTCACTACCACAATCAACTGCTGGTTCTCATTCAACTGTGCTTTGATCTCGTCAATTGTTGCAAAAGTTTCCTGACGGGTGGTGTCAAGTACGAGCAGAACTATAGCAGCTTGTCGCAGCTTGTCGTAAGTGCGCATTATGCCCAATTGCTCTATGGTTTCGGAACTGTGGCGAAGCCCTGCTGTATCAATGAAGCGAAACTGAATACCGTTGAGCGTGATGGTATCTTCAATACTGTCGCGGGTAGTGCCGTGAATGTCGGATACAATAGCACGCTCTTCGCCGAGCAAGGCGTTGAGAAGCGTACTTTTTCCTACGTTGGTAGCTCCCAGAATGGCTACGGGCACACCGTTTTTAATCACATTCCCCAGACTGAACGATTGCAGCAGGCGACCAGTGCTTGACTGAAGCTGCGCCAATAGTTGATTGAGTTGCGAACGGTCGGCAAACTCCACATCTTCTTCACTAAAATCGAGTTCTAATTCCAATAACGACACGAAGTTCAGCAGTTGCTCCCTTAGTTCTTGCAGTTCTTGAGAAAATCCTCCCCGCATCTGCTGCATGGCTACCTGATGAGCAGCAGCGTTTTCGGCTACTATGAGGTCGGCTACTGCTTCAGCCTGTGCCAAATCCATACGCCCGTTGAGAAAGGCGCGTTGTGTAAACTCTCCGGCAGCGGCAGCACGTGCGCCATGCCGAATAAGCAGTTGCATAATTTGCTGTTGAATGTACGGAGAACCGTGACAGGCAATTTCTACCACCTCTTCGCCTGTAAACGAATGAGGAGCGCGAAAAACGCTGACCAACACCTCATCTATCACCTTCTCGCCATCCATAATGCGACCGAAACTTAGACTATGGCTTTTTTGCGAAGCTAAGGGCTTACCCGATTTTTTGGGAGTAAATATTTGCTCACAGATGCCTATAGCCCTTTCGCCCGAAATACGGATAACCGCCACCCCTGCTACGCCCGAAGCAGTAGAAACAGCGCATATAGTTGAGTTGGAGTACATTTTTGTTTAATTGTTTAACTGTTTAATTGTTGTGCTCATTAAGCGTTAGACGTGAAGCGTAAAGCGATTTATCCCACAAAGATAATCATTTTTGAAAATTTATTACCTTTACAAATTATTTTCATCGGATTCTTGGAAAAAATTATAGAACATAAAACACTGGGAATGGTTGCCTTGCGCAAAATGCGGCAATCGCGCAGTTTGAAGATATTGGTGCGTTCCAAGGGGGTGTTGGTAACCATGCCATTGATGGCATCGTTTGAAGAAGCCTTGCGTTTTTTGGAACAGCGGGAGGCTTGGGCGCAGCAGGCGCTTCAAAAAGTTCGTGCAAGAATAGAGCGGGGGAATACCAAGTTCA
>JAIRUB010000101.1 GCA_031254635.1 Prevotellaceae bacterium
CTCAATGAGTTCTGTTATAAATTTAATCGGCGGTATTTCGGAGAGAATTTATTTGATAGGTTGATGCTCGCATCTGTGAGCTATAAAAATGAATTTAGGTATAACTGCGGATAATCATTTAATTTTTTTCTGACAATAGCTTGGTTGTATTAATAGGAAAGCAGTTAATAAGAGAAATAGTTTTTTCATGATATTCTATGCGTTTTTAAGCTGTAAAGGTAGTGTTTTTTCGAATTTTTATCATTTTCTAAATAAAATTTATTACATTTGTTTAATTATACTTCTAAAAAATTAAGATTATGAAAGAACAGGTTTTTGAATTAACAACGGCTGAATTAAAACAGATTGCCGGAGTCCTTCAAGATAAAATAACAGAAGGATTAAAAGCCGACAGACAAGAAATAGCAGCCATTCCAACACATATTAATCCGGCGAAAAATATTCCGGACGGAAAAATATTGGCCTTAGATTGGGGTGGCACCAATTTTCGCGCAGCTATTGTTGAGTTTAAAAATGGGAAAGCCACTATTCTTGATAGCTTGAAAGCGCCCCTTTCAAAGGATGAAACGAAAGGGCTTGAACCGGACGGGCTGTACGAAAAGATGGCCAAGGTGATTAGTCAATTGAAAGCCTTAGACGAGACGGTTACCCGTATCGGCTATTGTTTTTCCTATCCCGCCGCCTGCCGTTTAAATGGCGATGCCGTACTCCTGCGCTGGACTAAGGGTATTGATATTCCTGCCATGATTGAAAAACCGGTAGGAGAACCATTGCTGAAATATTTGAACAACCACAAGGATATAAAGACTAAAATTGAGAGCATAAAGGTGCTGAATGATACGGTAGCCTGTTTGTTTGCCGGCTTGGAAGAAAGCGGCTACGATTCTTATATCGGCCTGATTGTCGGTACGGGTACCAATATGGCCGGCTTGATGCCGTTGAACAAGATTGACAAGCTGAAAAGCTCAGAGGCTAAGGCTATTCCTGTAAATCTTGAATCAGGGAACTTCAACCCGCCTTACCTCACCGTTCTTGATGGCTTGGTGGATGCTCTGTCGAACAACAAAGGATTCCAGCGTTTCGAGAAAGCCATTTCGGGAGGTTATTTAGGCGAATTGTTCAAGGCAGCCTTCATGGAGCAAAAAATCAAGTATAATTTCGACGGCGGCGATTTGTCGCATGTTATTAATAATCCCACACAATACCCCGAAAAACAAGTGAAGATGGCCAATGCTATTCAAGAGCGTTCAGCCAAATTAGTAGCCGCTTCCCTTGCCGGATTAACACAGGTACTAATAGCACAAAATCCTGCTGTGAAGAAAATAGGGCTTGCTGCCGATGGTAGTGTGTTCTGGAATGAAGATGCCCAAAAACAATACGATTATAAAAAAGTAGTCGTTGAAACGCTGCAACAACTATTACCGAAAGAAGTAACCATAACTGTATTAACAAAACTGAATGAGCCTAACCTGATTGGTTCAGCTATTGCAGCCTTGTCATAATTCTACATGAACAACATTAAAACCATTATTTTCGACCTCGGAGGGGTACTGATCAATCTTGACACAGAAGCTGCTGTGCGCAATTTCAAAGAGATAGGTTTCTTAGATGCTCATAAATATTTGGGTGATTATCTTCAAAAAGGCATATTCCTCGAAATGGAAGAAGGGAAATTAAGAGATGAAGAATTTTATGACAAATTCAGAGAATTATCTGTAAATAAAAATATTACAAACGAACAAATAGAAGAGGCCTGGTGTAAAATTTTGCTCGACCTCCCCGATTATAAATTAGACTTGCTATTAGAACTACGCAAAAAATATCGGGTTTTTCTGCTGAGTAATACCAACCGGATAATTGCGGCTCATTATACCAAGCACGCTTTTACCCAACAAGGGCTTACTATCGACGATTATTTCGACCGGCGCTATGTATCCTACAAAATAGGTTGTGTGAAGCCTTATCGTGGTATTTTTGAATACCTGATTGCCGATTCGGGTATTCATCCGCAAGAAGCGCTATTTCTCGACGATGGCGAGCAAAATATTATTACCGCTAAAGAAATGGGTTTTCAGACTTATTTAGTGGCGCCGAAGGAAGATTTTAGACATCTTTTTCAATAAAATGAGTATTGTTAAAAAAATAACGATTTTTCCTTTTTGGCTACTGATTAAATTCTATCAAGTCTGCCTCTCTCCCCTACTCCCTTCTACTTGCCGCTACACGCCCTCTTGCTCGGTGTATGCCATTGAGGCATTGCAAAAGTACGGACTAATTAAGGGATTGTATTTAACCATTCGCCGTATCCTCCGCTGCCACCCTTGGGGAGGCCACGGCTACGACCCTGTCCCATAAACAGGTAAAGGGTGAAAGGTACAAGGTGAAGCGTGAAGCGATTTATACTACTATGTTTCAACGCCCCAACGTCATTGCGAGGACTGCGTGTGCAAGCTTGTGTGTAGAAAGCAGGTCGAAGCAATCGGGTCATTTACAGATAATCTTAATTTGAACTTTTTCACTAATCACCAAAATTTGCTATCTTTGCAGATTATTCTCTTTTTATGAAAAAAATACTACTTGTTCTGCTGATAGCCTTGTCGTCACCGATTATATTATCGGCTCAATCAAATGATTTTAAAATAGTTAAAAGTACTGATACTTATTTTTCCATTTTGCGTGAATTATTAATGTATTATGTCGATAGTGTAAATGTTGAAAAATTGGTTAACACAAGCGTTGAGGCTATGCTCAACAATCTTGATCCCTATACCGAGTTTGTTTCCGAAGAACAAAGCGAGGCTTTCGATTTTATGATTACCGGCGCATACGGAGGTATGGGCTCCCTGATACGCAAAACCGACAAGGGCATACAAATTACCGACCCGTATAAAGGCTTTCCGGCCGACAAGGCCGGTTTAGTTCCCGGCGACTGTATTATTGAAATTGATGGGGTTTCAACAAAGAATATGGATGCTACCGAAGGTAGCAACAAGCTAAAAGGCGTTCCCGGCAGCAAATTGCAAATGAAGGTGGTTAAAATAAAAACCGGCGATACGGTTGATATACAAATTACCCGCGTGCGTATTCATATTTCCGACGTTAGTTATTCGGGAATGCTGCGCGACAGTACCGGTTACATCATGCTATCGGCCTTTACCAAAGACGGCAGCAAAGATTTCGCAGATGCCTTTCAAGCTTTAAAGAAAACCAACAAAATGAAATCGCTGATTATCGACCTGCGTTCTAACGGCGGAGGCTCGCTCGACGAGGCTGTAAATATTTTGAGTATGTTCGTTCCCAAAGGTACTAAAGTGGTTGAAGCGCGCGGCCGTTTAAAAGAATTTGAAATTGTTTATAAGACGAAAGATAATCCGGTTGATTTAGAAATTCCTATCGTAGTATTGGTAAACAGCATTTCGGCATCGGCGGCTGAGATTATAGCCGGCAGCATTCAGGATTTAGATCGCGGCGTAGTTGTTGGTACACGCACTTTCGGCAAGGGTTTGGTACAAAGCGTCCGCGATTTGAACTTTAACACCAAGCTTAAAATCACCACTGCAAAATACTATATTCCCAGTGGGCGCTGCATACAAATTGTGGACTACAGCCACCGGAAAGAAGATGGCAGCGTGGGCAACATTCCCGACTCATTAATCAGCGCTTTCACAACCTCCAATGGCCGCATAGTGTATGACGGCGGAGGAATTATTCCGGATATTAATGTAGAATTATCCGCCTACCCTAAAATTGCTTACAGCCTTTTTGAACGCGACCTCATTCGTCCATACGCCCTCGAATACTTTGTGAAACACCAAGCCATTGCGCCTCCAGAAACATTCCGGCTTACCGACAATGAATACAACGACTTTGTGGAGTATTTGATGGATAAGAATTTTAATGATAAAATCGATTCACAGTTGTTATTCGAAAGATTTATCGAAACGGCTAAAAACGACAAATTGTATGATGCGCTGCAAACAGAAATTGATGAGTTGCAACAAAAAATAGCTACCGATAAAAGAGCTGACTTAATGCGCTTTCGGACGGAAATACAACGCCTGCTTGAAGAGGAAATTTGCACCATTTATTATTATCAAGAAGGCAGGGTACAATCGGCTATACAACGCGACCAACAGGTGGACAAAGCGGTTGAAATATTAACAAGTCGTGAAGAATACCGGAAGGTGTTAACTGCTGTGCCGTAAGGCATACAGAAAGACTAAATGATAACTTGGAATATTCCGAAAAATGCAAAGAAAGAGAGAGATTAATCGTTAAACGAAAACAATATGGAAAAAGGGGAAAATAACACAGAAATTTATAAAAGATTTCACACCAATTATTGGTGGTATAATTTCAAATATGAGATGGCTGGGTTGCTTGGAAGAACATTTTGTAATCGTAAACCTCCCCGAAAATCATATTTATTACATCTAGGTTGTGGTGATGTTTATTTGGATAATTTTGTAAACGCCGATTATTATTACCTTCGCTGGTTGCCTTTCGTAAAACAAACCGGAAAATATGATTGGTTGCAAGATTTTCGCTATAAACTTAATTGCCCTGATGATTATTGGGATGGAGTTTTTTCAGAACACACATTGGAACATTTACATTATAGTGATTGTTTAAAATTGTTCAAAGAATTGTATCGCACAATGAAAACAGGATCGTGGTTACGTATTTGTGTTCCTGGTTTAGAGGAAGTTTTATCTCTACCCTGCCACAACACTACTATGGCAGAACAGATTTACCACTTAACTCAAAATCACGGGCATGTTTCTGTTTGGGACACCGATTTAATGTTTAAAGTACTTCGTGATGCTGGTTTTTATACCATGTACAAAGTTTCCTATTTGCAGGGAAAAGACGAACGACTAATATGTGATTCCGAATCTCGTTCTGCAGGGAGCTTATATGTTGAAGCTCAAAAATAACAGACAAAAACATCAATGTGTGACATTATAATTGTTTATTTAACAGCTTATTGTAGTTGTATCTTATAAAAAACCACAAATGGCGAATCGCCGTTGGCCACCAACCATAATACTTAACCATAATAGAAAAACGTTCTTTTAAGGAGGCTTTTCTGTTGGCAGTAGTCATGCCCTCATTCAAATAATTGCTCAATATCAAATGCGAATTATGAATAGTGCGGGCGTCTTTCATGCAGCATATGCACCAATCCACATCAGCCGAATAATGGTATTGCAAATCATATAAAGGGGCTATTTCTCGTTTTACTACAAAGGACTGGTGACTTACCAACATACCCATCCGGAAATTTTTCCAATTCAATTTTTTTGGTGCTTTTAGGCGGCGACGGGCAATAAACTTACCGTCATTATCTACGATATCGGTTTCACCGTAAAGAATGTCGGGTGACGAGTGAGGGGTAAAGGGTGAAGGATGAAGGGTACAAGGTGATAAGTTTGGGACGACAAGAGATAAGAGATGGGCGACTGTATTGTTATCGTGCAGGGTATCGCCGGCGTTGAGGAACCAGACATAGTCGCCGGTGGCACGTTGCAGCCCCTTGTTCATGGCATCGTAGAGGCCACTATCGGCTTCGCTGATTAATTGAAAATTTCGAGTTTCGAGTTTCGAGTTTCGAATTATGTCCAATGTTTTGTCGGTGGAGGCGCCGTCGATAATAATATATTCAATATGCTCCAAAGCCGTTTGCGACATCACGCTGTGAATAGTGCGCTCAATGGTAGCTTCAGCATTGTAAGTAACGGTGATTATGGAAAACATCTATTATTGTTTATTTGTCGATTTGCTTATTTGTTTATTTGAAATCATCAAGTCTCCTTACGTCTAACACTTCACGCTTTACGATATATCCAATCAACCCCAACAATACCAAGCCGACTAATATTGATGAGAACAAAGAAATTCGGGCGGCGGTATTGAAAATTTTATCAACACATTTGAATTCTATTGTGTGTTCCCCTGCGGGTACAGGCAATGCGCGAAGGATATAATTAACACGTATTATCGGTATTTCTTGTCCGTCGATATAAGCTTTCCATGTTTTATAAAACACTTCGGAGAATACTGCTAAATGAGGCGCTGTGGCCACGCTTTCATAAACAATATTTCCCGGCTTGTAGCTAATCATATAAATTTCATCCTCGTCATCAGTAATCGGAGCCAAATCGTCGGGCAGGCGCTGCTTCCATGCTATATCAACAATCGCTGTTGTTGCCGGATCAAAATCGTCGAGCGCTGCTATTTCTTCATTTGGATTATTTACCCATTCTATATTATCAACAAACCAACAATTGCCCAAGGCCTCCGAGTTATATTGCACCTCTGGCGTTCCCTGATTTGTAGGCACAATAAAATAACGTGTGTTCAACATGTTCAACACAGCTATATTAGGTTGTTGCGACAAATGGTAATCAATAATATCCTGGTAACGGCGTAATTTCGCAGGACTGTAACCGCCAATGGATTTGTGGAAATAGGAAGTTTGTGATTCGTTAAAGGTGTTTTTAGCCAAATTCATTACGCGATAATTCGGGTCCTTGTCTTGCAGAATAGCCTGGTCGGCAGCGGTGGGCATAATTGCTTTGGCTTGTCGTTTAGGCACAAAATTATCATTCCCCAAGAAACGTTTATTCACACCCCACAAGTCAACTAAAATTAACACAGCTAAACATAATAGAAAATAAACAATTTTCATTTTGTTTTGCACAAACAACCAGATACAAATACCGCTTACGGCAATTAAAAGCAAGGAGCGCCAGGCATCGGATGTTAGCATTGCTGCGCGGTCGGCATATAACGCTGAAAGAAACCAGTCGGGGTAATTGTACTGTCCGTCTATCGGAGTAGAAAAATTAAAGATAGAACCACCAAACAAGGCGAAAATGAAGCATATTCCTCCGGTAATTCCTATGGCAGTATAAAATTGTTGAAGAAATTTGTTCTTAAAATTTTTCTTGTCTTTATTTTCCATAATTGTTTTAATGGCCAACACGGCCAAGGCAGCCATGCTCACTCCTGCTATTACCAAAGCCATCGACGGCGTTCGGAATTTGCTGTACAAAGGCAGGTGATAAAAGAGAAAATCGTTCAGCGCAGCAAAATTTTTGCCCCACGACAAGAAAACGGAAATGACAACAGTAATCAACAACCACCATTTTTCCGGCCCTCTTACCACTAATAAACCAAGTACAAATAAGAAGCAAATAATAGCTCCGACGTACACCGGCCCTGAAGTAAAGGGTTGATCGCCCCAATAAGTGGGAGCATATTTTGTATAGAGCGCCCGTTGTTCGGGGTCGTGCAAAACACCGGCAATATGTGAATCTAAACCAACATTATAATGAGAACTGGCGCCATAGAAATTCGGTATTAAAAGCGTCATAGTTTCGCCAACGCCGTAGCTCCATTGGAAAGCATAATTAATATCAAGGCCCGAACTTTCTTTTTGTCCATCGGCTACTTGCAACACCGCGCCGCCGCGCATAGTTTCTTTGGTATAATCAATGGTAGGAATTAAATTTCCCATAGTCGGCAAACTTGCCAATATGGCCGCCACCGCTAATATTCCTGATGATTTCAGGTAGTCTTTAAGCGTATTTTCTCTGATAGCATAAATCAGGTAAACCAAAGCCGCCACAATAATCATCAAGAGTAAATAATAGGTAATTTGTTGATGGTTGTAGTAAATATGAATTCCCGCAGCTATAAGTGTTACCAATATTCCCCACAAATATTTTTTACGATAAGTGAGTATAACGCCTCCCAATATCGGCGCCATAAGCGCCATGGCCAATCCTTTGTTGACATGCCCCGCATCGATAATGATAAAATTATAAGAGGCAAAAGCATAAGCTACTGCTCCTATAATACTCAGCCAGGGCCTACAACCCAAAGCTATCAGAAAGATATAAAATCCAATTAAATACAAAAACACAATTCTTACGTGCAAGGGTGGCAGATATAAACCTGCAGCATGGCTGAGCTGTTTGAATATGTTTGCCGTAGCGGGCATATAAGTATAATTGGCAGGCATTCCGCCAAACATGGCATTCGACCAGAAAGCATAGTCGCCTGTTTCTTCATGATAATCCCTCAAGTCTTTTCCCCAACCTAAGGCGCTGGTTACATCACCCTGCGGCAAGTCTTTGCCATCAAACACTACGGGCGAGAAATAAACA
>JAIRUB010000120.1 GCA_031254635.1 Prevotellaceae bacterium
CGGAGTCAGCTATCGCAATCAATTTACAAGTTCGCCCTCGCCTTATCATACATATTACGCAGAGGCCGATGTATTTATTAACAAATGGAGTAGCGCCTTTGGCGCCTATATTTTAAATACTAGAGCGGCAGGAAGCCAGCTAATAGAAACCGGTGTAGGTCTATCATATATGTTCAATGTGAAGATAAATGAAGATTTGGAATTTAAACCCGCCCTGCAAGCGATTTTTCATAATAAACAACGAAATTTTCAGTCATATACATTTCCCGACAGGATAGATATTACAGGAGCGATTATTCCGATGGTTCCTCAGGATTATGAACCCTATAGTGTTAATAACATTGACTTTGCAGCAGGCGCGATACTACAATACCGTCAATTGGAATTTGGCTTCTCTGCTCAACACTTAGGGGCACAAAAAAATGATAATGAACCACCAACGCCTTTTAAAGCCCTTGTGCATGTCAAATATATATTTAATCTTAATTCCAATAATAGCGGTACAGCAGATCCAAGCTTGTCTAACTGGTATTTTTTCGATGAATTCAAATTAATTCCTTATTTTCAATTTACATATCAAATTAATTATCAATATATTACAGGTG
This sequence comes from Prevotellaceae bacterium, assembly GCA_031254635.1. Lineage (GTDB taxonomy): Bacteria > Bacteroidota > Bacteroidia > Bacteroidales > UBA932 > UBA932. The sequence continues at coordinate 606 of JAIRUB010000120.1, forward strand.
GTGTATTTGTTCAGTCAGGAGCCCTTTTTGCAGGAGGAGGAGTTAAAACCGCTTTAAAACAAGGTATTACAAATATAGCTTTGTCGGGAGGCTTTGTTTCTTCCAGTTTACGGATAGGATATAGCATGGATTTTATAGCGCTGGGTAACAAGCTAAAAGGATGGTTAGGAATGTCGCATGAAGTATTTTTTCATTTTTCATTCGGTGGAAAATCAACAGAGAGTAATGCTAAATGGAAAAAATACTCCACTTGCGCTTGCTATTTATAAAAAATAATTAAAAAATTTTTCAATTTCAATTTAATTCATTAACTTTGTAAGTTGTAATTAATGTTCATATTTACTAATTATGAAAATTAACAAAATTTTATTATTTATCGCATGTTTGGCGATACTGAGTGGAGTACTCAGCAGATGTACATCCAATCGAAGTAACAAATCAAACAAGACCAACTGGGCTTATAATGACAAAAAGCATGGAGGGTTTGAAGTCAAAGATGTTTATGAACAAGTAACCGGTCCCGGGCTTGTTTTTATTGAAGGTGGAATGTTTACCATGGGACAGGCGGGAGAAGATTTATACCGCGATTGGAATAATGCTCCCCGCAGAGTAACATTAGATTCTTACTATATTGACGAAGTTGCTGTGAGCAATACCAACTATCGTGAATATCTACATTGGATTTCAAGAGTATATGTTTCTTATCCCAGTGTATATAAAAATGCCTTGCCTGATACTTTGGTATGGCGTAATCCTTTGGCTTACAATGAGCCTTATGTCAAAACTTATTTCCGTCATCCGGCATTTAATGACTATCCGGTAGTAGGTGTATCATGGCGCCAAGCTAACGATTATTGTTTGTGGCGTACAGATCGTGTAAACGAAATAATTTTGGTCAAAAAAGGCATCCTGAAAATGGACCTTGGCCAAAAAGATGCTAACAACTTTACTACAGACGCCTATTTGCTGAGGCAATACGAAGGTGTTGTGCGGAAAAACTTGCCCGACCTTTCCAGCCCTGTTAAAGGCGCTACCCGCCCTGTTGCTTTCGACGATGGTATTTTGCTGCCCAATTACCGCTTGCCGACCGAAGCCGAATGGGAATACGCCGCTGTAGCTCCTAAAGGAAGTTCTTATCAGAAGCAAGCGACTGAACGACGCCTATACCCGTGGGTAGGTACATCATTACGTAACCCTGAAAAGAAAAACAGAGGCCAATTTAAAGCTAATTTTCAACGTGGCCGCGGTGATATGATGGGTGTTGCCGGCGATGCCAATGATGGCTACGCTCTTCCCGCTCCTGTACGTTCTTTCTATCCAAATGATTTTGGCCTTTACTGTATGTCGGGCAATGTTAACGAATGGGTTGCCGATGTTTATCGCCCCATGTCCTCAGAAGATGTTAGCGACTTCCGTCCTTTCCGTGGTAGCGTATTCACGGAAGTAGCCCGCGATGATAGCGGAAATATATTATCTAAAGATGAATTAGGCCGTATGCGGTACGATACCTTGGGCTATGATCCCAGCCGCTATAATTATCAACTGGGCGATAACCGTAACTACAAAGATGGAGACATGCTTTCATCTATTGATTATCAAGATAGTAATGCAACTCAACCTGAACTGCGCTCCAATTCTGCTCGCATGTATAATCCAGGCTTAGGACGGGATAACAGAGATATGGCGAGTTTGGTATCCGATAAATCGCGTGTATATAAAGGAGGCTCATTCCTTGACCGTCCTTATTGGCTTAGTCCGGGTACCCGCCGCTTCCTTGATGAAGATAAATCAGCCATCGACATTGGATTCCGTTGCGCTATGGACAGGGTAGGTAATCCCCGCAAAAAGGGTAAATAACCCTGCAGTAGATAACTTTTATCAAAGCATGGAAAAATTCTATAAGCTGTATAAAGAACATACAGTTATTAGTACCGACAGCCGTAATATTATTGACGGCTGTTTGTTTTTTGCCTTAAAAGGGAAGCATTTTAATGGTAACGATTTTGCTTTCCAAGCTATAGAGGCCGGAGCAGCATACGCTATTGTTGATGACGCCACACTCCCCGTACATCCTCAACTTATTAAAGTAGCAGATGTTTTAGATATCCTACAAAAATTAGCGCAATATCATCGAAGGGAATTAAACATCCCTGTTATAGCCATCACCGGTACTAACGGAAAGACTACCACCAAGGAGCTAACAGCACAAGTGCTGTCTGTTAAATTCAAAGTAGGCGTTACCTCCGGCAATTTAAACAACCATATAGGCGTTCCGCTCACTTTACTTTCGATGGATAACTCCACGCAGGTAGGCGTAGTGGAAATGGGCGCCAGCCACCTTGGTGAAATAGCAGAACTCTGCCAAATTACTGAGCCGGACTATGGTTTAATAACCAATGTGGGCAAGGCTCACCTCGAGGGTTTTGGCTCACTTGAAGGCGTAAAAAAAACCAAGGGTGAATTATACGATTTTCTCGTTAATCATGACGGCGTAATCCTGTTCAATGCCGATAATCCGCTACTAACCGACATGGTAAACGTGCGACAGGCTGAGCGCTTGATACCTTATGGTATAGGTACAAATAAGGCCGTCATCTTACCATCGGATACAAGCCATCCATTTCTGTGCCTTTCCGTACAAGGCTATCCGGAAATTAACACCCAACTCATCGGAGCATATAATGCCGACAATGTATTAGCAGCGCTGGCTGTAGCCCGGCAATTCGACATTAATGCCGAAAAGGCTGCAAGGGCTATCAGCCGGTATCAACCCTCCAATAATCGTTCCCAGTTGCTGCAAAAAGGAGGCTATACTTTTATTATGGATGCCTACAATGCTAATCCTACCAGTATGGCTGCCGCTATTGAAAATTTCTCATACCTGCAAGGCGGCCATAAATGGGCCATCTTTGGCGATATGCTCGAATTGGGCAAAGAAACAGCAGATGAGCACCGGAATATTATCCGGCTATTAAAAGAAAAGCATATACAAAATGCGTTTTTAATAGGCCACTGTTTTATGGAAGCCAATGAAAATAACGATTTTCAAGCCTTCTTATCCGTTGACGATTTAATTACTTACCTTCAACAGCATCCTTTACCCAAACAGACCACCATTCTGCTTAAAGGCTCCAGAGGAATACGGTTGGAGAAAATGATACAATGAATAATATCATGAAAAAAAATCTAATTATCGTAACATTAGTGTTTGCACTATGTTCTTTGAGTTTAAATACACAAGCCCAAACTCTTGCACCCACTGATCCGGCATGGCGCACGGGAACCTTATCTAACGGCATGAAATACTACATTCGTAAAAATGCCAAACCCGAAGGCAAGGCCTGTTTCTGGATTGCCCACGATATCGGAGCTTTGCACGAAACCCCAAACCAAAACGGATTAGCCCACTTCATCGAACACATGGTTTTCAACGGATTGAAGAATTTCCCCGGGAAAACCATGTTGGAGTATATGCAGTCTATCGGATGTTCATTCGGTGGAAACATCAACGCTTCAACAAACCAGATGCTTACGCAATACCTGCTTACCGACGTTCCCATCAGCCGGGAAGGAGTTATTGATACCTGCCTGCTGATTTTGCACGATTGGAGCGGACACATCCTTTGTGAGCAGGAAGAACTTGACGCCGAGCGCGGTGTTATTCGCGAAGAATGGCGTACCGGCACATCAGCCATGCGACGCAACTATCAGGCGCTTTCAAAAACATTTTACCCGGGCACGCCTTATGCAACCCGTAGCGTTATTGGCGACACCTCTATTATTAACAACTTCACGCAAAAAGATATATTGGATTTCTATGACGACTGGTATAGGCCAAACCTCCAAGCTGTTGTTATTGTTGGCGACTTCGACGTAAATATGATGGAAAATAAAGTAAAAACTTTGTTCGGCACTTTGGAAAATCCTGAAAACATGAAAACAAAGGCTGAATTTAATATATCGGATAATGTTGAACCCATCATCAATGTATATAAAGACCCTGAATTAACAGACAACAATGTGCAATTCGTCGTCAAATTTCCTGCCAAGTTCAACAAAACCAACCGCAATTCCGAAGAATATGTACGCTACGAATTGGTGGCCGGTTATATCTCAGCTATGCTGAATGCCCGCTTGAACGAGGCGCAGCAACAGCCAACTGCGAAATTTACCGCCGCAGCTGTAAACATCCGCAACTTTGCGGGCGACCGTGATGGTTTTTCTTTGTCAGTGGGCGCAAAAAATAATGAGTTGGAAGCCGGCTTCGATGAGGCGCTGACCATTGTTGAGCAAGCCCGACGCTTCGGCTTCACCCCCGGCGAATTAGAACGTGCAAAAGCCAACCTTCTGCAACGCTACGAGAGCAGCTATGCCGAGCGCGATAGCAGAAGACACAACGAATACAATCGTTCGGCTTATCGCAATTTTCAAGACAATGCTCCGCTCATGAGCGAAGAACAATCGCTCAAGTTAGCGAAAAAGTTTAATGATGGTATTCAGTTAGCCGAACTTAACGAACTCCTTCAAAAAACGCTTGTGTTTGGGCCGAACACTATAATTTTTGCTTCAGGCCCCGATAAAGCCGATGTGAACCTGCCTAACGATGAAATTTTGGGTATTATTATGTATGGTGTAGG
>JAIRUB010000126.1 GCA_031254635.1 Prevotellaceae bacterium
CTTTAGAAAAACCTTTAAATTTTTCAGGCGGGATTAATCCCGCCTGAAAAATCAACACTTTTGACTATTAGTGAAAAATGATGCCTTTTCATCAACACTTTTGACTATTAGACCCAAAAATGCGAGATTTGTTTACCAAAATATACTTGTAGTTATTTGTTGATAGGAAAACATTTAGCAGGCAAAGAAGACAAGGTTTTTGATAAAATCAGCGTTTCGTTTCCTTGTTTTAACGATTGGTATAGGGATAATGAAATTCAGGTTGATTGTGAAGATGATTTTACAAGTACTTTCAAAACAACTAAAAATCGTAAGAATCCAAAAAAAATCCAATTAAACGAAAAGACAACTTTAACTTTAAATGGATATTCAGGCTCTTACCATATCAATCGGCATAGCAGATGTTTATATGAAGAATCTTACATTGCATTAGAAAACACAGAGAAATCAAAGTTGTTTGATTTGTTAGTTGATATTGGGTGGTTTAAGGACTTTTATTCTTTTACCGCAATGACAGCAATGCCATTTTCCGAAATTTACCTTTATAACAATGATGATTATGATATTGTAGACGATATTCATTATCCACCTAATCCTGTGAGGTTAATTTTTGAGACAGAAGAAAAATTTGAAATAAAAGATAAATTCTCTTTTCATCATTTTTTGTTTGACTTCAAAAAAATTGAAAATAATTTTAGTGCGATAATGGAAAAATGGTATGAAAAGAAAGAGAAGAGCGAGCCGATAATACAGCAGTTAATTTATAGCGTAACGTATCGCAGATTTATTAAAAGTTCCGATTTTCTCTTTGTTATTCAAGCAATAGACGGTTATTATTGTCGTTTTATTGATAGTGAAGAGAAAAAACTTGGTACTATTTTGGGGAACTTATATGAAATATATAAAGATGTTCAGATTGTTTGCAAAAATAAACCAGCCTTAAATCAAGTAATTGACTCTCGTCATTATTATTCGCATCTTGTGCCTGACGGAAAAAAGGAAAATGTTTGCAAAGGTTGGGATTTATACAGTTTGGCAGAAAGATTAAAGCCTTTGCTAATTAGTTGCATATTAACATTGATAGGTTTTGAGAACGAGGGGATAAACGAATTTTTATCAAAATATTATGAACGGAATGGAAATAATTTCTTGAAAAGCAATTAGATGATAAAAATGCACTGCCCACAACGAGCGGAATTCTATGTTCACCACCAAATAAAAATGATTACCTTTCCTACCTTTCGCGCGAATATCCGACACAGCCTCTAACCACGTCCTGCTTCGCGCGAGATATTGTCGTAAAATTTTCTACTACTAAGGTTGTTTTGTTAAGAACGATAAAGGTAAAAATAAGGTTTTAACTACTATAACTACCTGTAACTACTTCTAAATACCCTTCACCTTTTACCTTGCACCCCTTACCGTTGAATACTCTGTTGATAAGTTTTTCCTAAAGTGTTTAGATAATTCGCTTTGAAGACTTATTTTTGTATGATTTTATGGAATTTTGCTAAAATCTGTATCTAAATCATAAATAATATAAATAACGTAAGCCTATGAAAAAATTACTCTATCTGACCGCAGTGGCGGCTTTATTGCTGCAACTGAGCGCCTGTGGCGGCGGCTCCAAAACCAAACAGGAATCAAACCCTTACATCGAAGCCTGTACCGGCGGCGTGGTGTCGGTTAATGCTACCATCAAAGTGCGATTGGTAGCAAGTTTTCTCCCTAACGATAATGCTAATGAATTAATTAAGAGTGTTTTCAAAATTTCGCCATCAGTTGATGGCGAGGCCTTTTGGGAAGATGCAGCTACCATTGGCTTTAAACCGGCCAAACAGCTAAAAAGTGGCACAGAATATAAGGTAGTATTCGATATTTCGGCTTTGTATCCCGAAGCTAAGGGCAATGATAAGAAATTTACCTTCTACTTTTCTACTATAGCGCCTTCTTTCAACTATACAATTGGGGGGTTGCGTTTGAATGAAGATGCTGCTGAGGTTGAATTTTACCTTCAAGGCGAGGTACGGCCTGCCGATTATATAGAAGATGCAAAGATAGAAGCATTACTCGAGGCTAAGGTGGATGGCAAAAAGAGCGATGTGCACTGGGAACACGCGAACTTTTACCATACCTTTACCATCGACAAGCTGAAGCCCGCGGACAAAGCTTACAATGTGCTGCTGAAATGGAACGGCAAGCCCATAGGTTACGATTATAAAAATACCGATACCATTGCGGTGCCGGTGAAAGGCGCTTTTCAGATATTGAACGTGCAGGTAAATCAGGAAAATAATAGTGTCGACTGTTTCTTCTCTTACGCCCTTGACGCCAAACAAAAATACGCTTCCTACATTGAAGTGGGCGACATCGACAAACTGCGCTTTACCACTACCGGCAACAAATTGACGATATTTTTGCCCTACAAACCTAAGGAAGCCGAAACCCTGCTTATACGCGAAGGTTTGAAAAGCAAAGATGGCAAAGCCTTAGCCGAAAGCTATACCGAGCGTTTGTATTTTGCAGAAATGAAACCGGAGGTTAAGTTGTTAAGCAAGGGAGTAATTATGCCTAATTCTTCAGGGCTACAGCTACCTTTCCAAGCGGTGAGCCTGAGAGCTGTAGATGTAATAATTTACCGTACCTATGAAAATAATGTGCTGCAGTTTCTGCAAGTGAATAACCTCGACGGCGAGAGTGAATTGCGCAGGGTAGCCCGTCCCATAGCAAAGAAAACCATTAGCCTGAAGACCAATAAGTCATTGGATTTGCGCCAATGGAACACCTTCTCTATTGACCTCTCATCAATTATTGCGCCTGAGCCCGGAGCTATTTATACAGTGAAAATTAAATTCAATAAGAATTATTCTATGTATTCGTCTTGCCCTGGCGCTGACCAGGATATAGATGAAAACTATATGACGAAAGATATAGACGACGAACTGCCCAGCGATAATTACTACAATACGTACTATGAGTATGACGACGATTACGATTACTATTATACCTCCGATGACCCCTGCTCCGATTATTATTACCGCGGAAAGCGTTTTGTGTCGCAAAATATCTTGGCTTCCAACATAGGCCTGATTGCCAAACGCGGCAACGACCGCAACTATTTGGTGTTTGCTACTAATTTAGTTACTGCTGAGCCTATGAGCGCTGTGAAAGTAGTGTTTTACAACTATCAGCAACAAAAAATAGGGGAGGGTTCTACCGGTAGTAACGGCGTGGTGCAGATAGAGCTGAAAGAAGAGCCGTACGTACTTATGGGACAAGATGGCGCACAGAAAAGCTACCTGCGGATTACCAACGAACAGTCGATTTCCTTAAGCACCTTTGATGTGTCGGGAACTTCGGTGGAAAACGGCTTGAAAGGCTTTATTTACGGCGAACGCGGCGTGTGGCGCCCGGGCGATACTTTGTTTCTGACCTTTGTGATGGAAGATCGCACCAACCGCTTGCCCAAAAGTCATCCGGTGACTTTTGAACTGTATAACGTGCAAAATCAATTGGTGTATAAACAAGTGCGTACCGAAGGCCAAAATGGTTTCTACTGCTTTGCCTGTCCAACTGATGACGATGCGCCTACCGGCAACTGGAATGCCTACGCAAAAGTGGGCGGGGTAACCTTTAGCAAATCTCTGCGTGTAGCTACTGTGAAACCTAACCGCTTAAAGATAATTACAACCCTCGACAATGAACCTGTGAAGGCAGGACAGGGTATCAGCGGTACCATCAATGCCAAATGGCTGCACGGTGCGCCTACAAGCGGCAACGGGGCCGATATTACTGTGCGCTTAAATCCTGTACGTACTACCTTCAAAGGATATCAAGACTATATTTTCGATGATATTACCAAACGTTTTGGCGGCAGCGAAGAAATGGAACGCTCAGGACGCTTAGACGGAAATGGTAATATGAATTTCAATATTCCGGTAGACAATGATAATGACTACTCCGGAAAATTACGGGCATCCATTGCCATACGCGTGTTTGAAGAAGGCGGTGAATTTAGTATCGATAATTTCTCGGTTGATGTTTATCCATACAGCGCCTTTGTAGGGCTTAAAATGCCCAAAGGTATTGGTTATTATGACCGCTTGGAAACCGATAAAGACCAAACCTTCGAAGTGATAACCTTAGATGCCGATGGCAAGCCGGTGAAGCGCGCTTTGAATGTGGCTATTTACCGCTCCGAATGGTCCTGGTGGTGGTTCTCGTCCGATGGTAATTTGGCCGACTATGCTTATAGAGTTTACGACAATGAGGTGTATTCAACAAAAGTAGCCACCAATGCCAGCGGCGTAGGCTCGTTTACTTACAAATTGACTTATCCCGATTGGGGACTTTTCTTGGTGAAGGTAACCGATCCGCAAAGCGGCCACAGCACTGTTCAAAAGATGTATATCGACTGGTGGGGCTACGGCCGCGGCGATGATAACAGCAGCGCCGGCGTTTCCGTACTTTCCTTCCGTACCGATAAGGGCAAATACAACGTAGGCGAAAAAGTAACAGTTACAGTGCCGTCAACCGCAGGAGCTAAACTCTTGGTAACTGTAGAAAACGGCTCTCGCGTACTTTCTTCTAACCGCGTGGATTGCAAGGGCGATGAAACAAAAGTGGAAATAACCGCTACTGCCGAAATGACGCCTAATGCTTACATTTATGTTGCTTTAATACAACCTCACCAGCAAACCAAGAACGACCTGCCGATGCGTTTATACGGCATTATTCCTTTGATGGTGGAAGACCCTGCTACCCGCTTAGCGCCGGAAATTAACGCCCCCAATGTAATTCGCCCCGAACAATCATTCACCGTGAAAGTGAAAGAAAGCAAAGGCAAAGATATGAGCTACACCCTGGCTATTGTTGATGAAGGCTTGCTCGACCTTACCCGCTTCAAAACCCCCGACCTTTGGGAACACTTCTTCCAACGCGAGGCGCTGGGCGTGCGCACTTGGGATTTGTACAATTATGTGCTGGGCGCTTACGGTGGAAAAATCGAACAATTATTTGCCATCGGCGGTGACGATGAACTTTCGGAAAAGAAAGACGGCGAAAAGGCTAACCGCTTTAAACCTGTAGTGATGTTTGCAGGGCCATTTACACTGAAAGGAGGCAAAACTAACAGTCATAACTTTACTATCTCTAATTATGTGGGTTCAGTCCGCATAATGGTGGTGGCCGGCAATAAACAGGCTTATGGAAGTGACGAAAAAACCGTGCCTGTGCGTAGCCCGCTAATGGTGCAGGCCACCTTGCCGCGCGTGTTGGGACCGGGCGAAGAAGTAACCCTTCCGGCTACGATTTTCGCTATGGAAAAACAAGTGAAAGATGTAAAAATAGAACTGAAATTAGATGATATGTTCGAGCCTTTGGATGGCATTAACCGCAATCTGACATTTAAAGATTTGGGCGACGAAATGGTAAGATTTAAACTCAAAGTGAAGAATAAATTGGGCGTTGCACGAGTGAAAATAATTGCTACTTCGGGCAGCGAACGTGCCGAAAACACCATAGAAATAGATGTGCGGGCAGCCAATCCGCCGGTAATTGTTTCCGACGAAAAGATTGTATCCGCCAACCAATCGGCTTCCTTTGCACTGAAGATGCCGGGTATGGAAGGCACTAATTCCATACAGTTAGAAGTGTCGAGCATTCCGCCGTTGAATTTGAATAATCGTTTAGCTTACTTGATTTCATACCCGCACGGCTGTTTGGAACAAACTACCTCCTGTGTATTTCCGCAGTTGTATTTAGGCGATGTGGTGGATATGCCCAATAGTACAAGGGAGTTGATGAAGAAGAATGTTGAAGCGGCGATAAAACGCCTGACTTACTTCGTGAAATCCGACGGCAGCTTCAGCTACTGGCCGGGCGGCGTTGGCTACGGTTGTGAGTGGACGAACAATTATGCAGGGCATTTCCTGATAGAAGCCGAACGCAAGGGCTACAAGATTCCCGGTAATATGAGAGACAACTGGATTACTTATCAGCAGAAAGCCGCCCGTAACTGGAGTGCTTCTACCGATGATAACCGCTACGGATATAACCAAAACGACTTGGTTCAAGCCTACCGCTTGTATGCGCTGGCCTTGGCTAAGAAACAGGAATTGGGCGCTATGAACCGCCTGAAAGAACGTACTGATTTGTCGATACAAGCCAAGTGGATGTTAGCAGGCGCTTATGCTTTAGCCGGCCAACCCGAGGTAGGAAAGAAAATTATTGAAGACCTGTCGGTGGACAGCAAGAGTACCTATAAAGGCTCTTCGAACACCTATGGCTCGCCCGACCGCGATGACGCTATTACCTTGGATATTCTTACCTTATTAGGTATGAAAGAAAAAGCTTTCTTAGTAGCGCAGCGTATATCCAAAGCCATGAACAGCGATTACTGGATGGGGACGCAAACCACCGCCTACTGCTTGATGGGTATATCAAAATTTGCCCTCAGCGAAACTTCAGGCTTAAGTTTTGCCTATACCTTGGGTAATGGAAAAACAGAGTCGGTAAGCAGTAAAAAATCGGTATGGAATGTGGACTTAGGTAAGCTGGAAGGTACAGCGAACCTGAAATTCGACAATAAGGCTAACCAAACCCTCTATGTACGTCTGACGGCTAAAGGTGTTCCTGTTCAAGGCGAAGAAGTGGCTAACGAGAAAGACTTGAAGTTGACAGTTCGCTATATGAATAACAATGGTAGCTCCATTGATGTAAGTCGTTTGCCGCAGGGAACAGACTTCCAGGCCGAAGTGAAAATATCCAATCCCGGACAACGCGGCCACTATTCTAACTTAGCGCTGACGCAGATTTTCCCCTCCGGTTGGGAAATTATTGAAAATCGCCTCGAAGATGAAGAACGCAACGACGGCGTAACTTACCGCGATATCCGCGACGACCGTGTACTCTCGTACTTCGACCTGCGGAGAGGTAATTCTATAACTGTGAAAGTGAAATTGCGCGCTGCTTATATCGGTAAATTCTACCTGCCCGCCGTAGCTTGCGAGGCTATGTATGACGATACTATCAATGCCAACACTACAGGCCAAAAAGTGGAAGTTTATTAAACGCTTGTCGAAACGGAAAAAGCGATGGCTAACGGCAGGAATCCTACTCTTCGTGGGGTTCCTGCTCTTGCCTTCCTCCTTTGATAAGGAGCCCATGTCAACAGTTATAGAAAGCGTTGACGGCTATCTGCTGGGCGCTAAAATCGCTGCCGATGGGCAATGGCGTTTCCCTGCCGAAGGCAGGCTTCCCGACAAATATGCCAAAGCCTTGGTAGCTTTTGAGGATAGACGCTTTTTCTGGCATCCGGGCATTGACCCCATATCTGTTGGCCGCGCTTTGTGGACAAATATCCGCAAGGGAAAGGTGGTGGAAGGCGGAAGCACCATTTCTATGCAAACGGTGCGCTTGATGCGTAAAGGCAAGTCGCGCACTATTTTTGAGAAGATGATTGAGGCGACGCTGGCCTTGCGTTTGGAATTTCGTTATTCAAAACAAGAAATTCTTTCCCTGTATGCCCGTCATGCGCCTTTCGGAGGTAATGTGGTAGGCATTGATGCTGCGGCCTGGCGCTACTTTGGCCGTCCTGCTGCAGATTTGTCCTGGGCAGAGGCAGCTATGTTAGCAGTGTTGCCGAATACGCCCTCGCTAATTCATCCGGGACGCAATCGCGAAGCCTTGCTCAATAAGCGGAACGCCTTGCTGCACCAATTGTGCGCTAAGGGCTGTTTCAGCGCCGACGACTTGCCCTTGTATTGCGCAGAAGCCTTACCCGACAAGCCCCTGCCTTTGCCCACCGATGCGCCGCACCTCTTGGAACGCTTAGCGCAAACCAATAGCGGTGAAAATATTTCTACCACTATCCGTTATCATTTGCAGCAACGTGCAGTGGAGGTGGTTAACCGACATGCTATGCACCAAAGCGGTAATAATGTCAGTAATGTAGCGGCTATTATCATAGAAAACGAAACCGGCCGCGTGCTGGCCTACGTTGGGAATGTTACCGGCCGCGCCAATAACGAGCAAGGCGAAAAGGTGGATATCATCACAGCGCCACGCAGTACGGGCAGTATTATCAAACCTTTCCTCTATGCGGCCATGCTTGATGAGGGTACGCTCTTGCCTGCTATGCTCTTGCCCGATATTCCTACTTACATTAATGGTTTTATACCGCAGAATTATAGTAAGACTTATGACGGTGCCGTTCCGGCACATGCTGCTTTGGAGCGTTCGTTGAATATTCCTGCGGTGTTGTTGTTGCAGGAATATGGCGTAGAACGTTTTCATCTTTTATTACGGAAGATGGGTTTTTCTACCGTTGTTTACGAGCCTTCGCACTATGGATTGTCGTTGGTATTGGGAGGGGCGGAGGCTAAGCTTTGGGACGTGTCGAACGCCTACGCTGCTATGGCGCGCACGATGAACCGCTTTGCTTCTCGCAGCGGACAATACAGCAGCGCTGATTGGCAAATGCCTTTTTTTAATCTTAAAGATAGCTCTTTGCAACAGCCTCGCGATTATAAGCTAACCCCTGATGCTATAATCAGCGCTGCGGCTTGTTGGCAGGTGTTAAATTCACTTGCTGAAGTAAATCGTCCGGAGGGTGAGGGGGAGTGGCGGCGTTTTCCATCCTCGCGCAAGGTGGCTTGGAAAACCGGCACCAGCTACGGCAACCGCGATGCCTGGGCGGTAGGCACCACGCCGCTTTATACAGTGGGTGTGTGGGTAGGCAATGCCTCCGGCGAGGGCCGTCCGATGCTCACCGGCGTTACTGCGGCGGCGCCCGTGCTGTTCGACCTGTTTAACATTTTGCCGCCTACCGGCTGGTTCCGCCAGCCTTATGACGAGATGACGCAGGTGTTGCTGTGCCGCCAAAGCGGACACCGCGCCACTCCCTTGTGCGCCGATGCCGATACAGCTTGGATTTTGAATGCCGCTTTGGAAAGCCGTCCCTGCCCATATCATATACAGGTACATTTAGACCGCACAGGCAAGTACAGGGTAACCAGCGAGTGCGAAGACCCACACAGGATGATTAGCCGGTCGTGGTTTGTGCTGCCGCCGGCGCAGGA
>JAIRUB010000139.1 GCA_031254635.1 Prevotellaceae bacterium
ATAGTTAGTCGAAATTATTCTTCCCCAACTGCCAAATGATTAAATATTTATAATGTATTGACAGTGAGCAACTTGATTGCGTTGTGGTAGATAAAATACTGAATGTGAGAGAATTATGGCAATAATGGAGTAGCTGAGTAATTGAATTTGTGTTAATTCGAGGTTGTTTCGGCGCTACCTGCTTCGTTTTTCGCAGCCGCAATGACGGTGGGCGCAAAGAACAGAGTCGGTCTATGATACCGCCCAAAACTAACAATGTATTGCGTACTATTAGTCTGTGTATACCTTTCTTATGCTTTATACACCTCATATATTTTGTACACCTAACTTTAGACAAAGTTAATACTATTTTTGGGATTTACAAAAAAAAGCGAAAAAAAATCGTAAGCGTAAGACGTAAGGCGGTTTTTTGGTGAAGTGGGGAAATTAGAGAAAATTGTTCATTATTCATTGTTCATTTATGTTAAGTGGCATAAATTCGGACGGCCGATTAGATATTCATAATTTGCAGGCGAAGGGCAAAGATATTGATACAAACAACCGGAGCAGGGCGCTTCGCTGCGTATCTTACGCCAAGCGGTGTTGTCGTTCATCTCTTTGTTGATTAAATCCAAGAGGGTGTCTGTTGTTATATTTCCTAATGCAGAACTGTTGACGTTAGCGTAAACCTCTCCATCGGGCATAAGGGTTAAGGAACCGAAAAAATTGGTATTTAATTTTTGATGGGCAAAAATTTCGCAAAATGATAAAGGGTTGGAAAAAATATCGTCTTTTGTAAGGTAAACATTTTCTTCGAAAAAATGCTTGTTCATCTCCGTATATATGGGATGCAGCCTGTAATTGGTAATAGCGTGTATGCTGAACAGATGCTCTGCCTGATTATAATCTTCTTCGCCGGTAATAAAGAAATGAAAGGTAGCTTGTTCTTTGCTCAAACGGTTTACACAAGCGGAAAATGCCGATTCGTTTACAGGAAAAGTAACGGGTATATCATACTTGTAACCGGAAAATAATGTTTCAGCCTTAGCTATATTCAAATAATGCAGCCACAAATGAGTCCGCTCTTTGAAAGGTTGCAGCATTGTTTCCAATTCTTCATAGTGTGCATATTGCAATATGTTTCCGCCCAAAATATTTAACTTCCCGACAGGTGCGTGTTGTGTTTTGGCAAGAATGTTTTGCAACATTTTTTTGCTTAAATCTTGTTGTTTGCTATTTGACGTACAGCACATATTTTGCCGAAAACAAGTTGTACACAAAGGGCATTGTGCGCTACAGGCATCGTTAACATAGATATTCAATTCCAACAAATAATGCAATACGTCTTCGCCGGTGAAACGTTCCCTGTCTTTTTGCAGTTTTTCTATGTCGCGCTGCAAATTCAATACCGGCATTAACTGTATGGGTTTTTCCTGTGAGCTGTCAACTAAGCCACCCATATCTTTTTCGATAAATTCGGCAATAAAAGACTTGTAGGGCGCTGTGTCCAATTGTTTTTCTTCGATAGAAACCGCTCCCAGATTGTGTTTTTGGTGCAATTCCTGCATTAAGGCAACAACTTCTTTTGTGTTGTTTTCCATATAAGCGCCGGTTTGGGTGTGATACAACAGCAATTGCTCGTTTTTGATGCAACAATATACCTGGGGGAAGATGTGTAACCAATAATTTTTAGCTATGTTCATTAGTTTACGGTTTACAAGTTTACAGTTAACGGCAATGTTTTATTCTACTATGACTTCTTCCATGATTCGGTAATAATCTTCGGGGTGTTTGCGTAAAAAGTCCATTTGTGCAGCCCTGTATTCTTCAAAAACCTGCTTATTCATAAAACCATAACAAATAGGATTCCCTTCCAAATCATTTAGATTGAAGATACATTGAATGCAGGCTTTAGTATTATGGCAATGGCTGCATTGTTTTTCCATTTTTGCGTACCAGGCGTTGTATTTGTTGGCGATTTCCTGTACATCAAGATTTACGCCTGCTTCCGACACAGAACCCAAGGCAAATTGATGACCGATGCGTTCGCAAGGTAGAATTTTACCGTTTACCGTAACAAACATTCTTCTACTAAAAGGTAAACAAGTCCCTGTTGGAACAAGTTTAACATCCGAATATTCAAACAGCAAGTCTGCATAGTCATGGTATTTAAAACCGCTGTATTGATGTAAGAAAGCAGTTACGCTTTGGTAGGTGCCAGTTCGTAGAAACATATCCTGTTCTATAGCTTCATAGTGTTCGGCTTGGTATAAGCTTTCTTGCGAATTACGATAGGTTTGTTGAAATAACTCTACCTTATCGGGCTTAATACCCATATTGTTTAATTCGCCGATGCTTGGAATTTTATTGTATTTATCTTTAATAAACCGGTAAATGCTTTCTACTGAATTACGGTTGTGCAACACAGCATTGAAGTTAACTTTTTGCTCAAAGTAATCGGAATATTTTTCACACAGAGTGTCTACGTTTTTGATGATGCGTGGGAATGAGGGATTACCTGCTTTATCTACACGATAGGAAGTGTTGTATTCGTCACCGTCTAAACTAATCAACAAATTAAACCGGTGTTTTACTAAAAAACCCATATACCTGTCCAATAGGATGGCATTGGTAGTCATCGAAAAGGTAAAATTGCGATGCGGACAATGAATATTGTTTATATAAGCTACAATGGTTTCTATAAAAGGCATATTGAGCAATGGCTCGCCGCCGTAGAAACTGATATACACATTACGCTTGGCAGATACATTGTAAGTTGAATTCCATAATTCTACCAAGTAATCTATCAATACTTTTGCGGCATCAATATTCATCATCTTATTTTCCCGCTTATCATAATCTTCATAAAACTCCCCATAACCGCAGTATTTACAGCGCAGATTGCAGGCATCGGTAACTTCAAAGGTGAGTTGCTTGAGGTTAGCAAGCTGACGTTGGATAATATCAATGCTTAATAAATCGTTTACCATAATTTAAATTTAACCGTCATTAAAATTTGGGAAGGACGTATGTCATAGACATAGACAAATTCACTTGTCTCGCTATAGGAGGCCATAATGTGTTGCCCTGTATTAAAAATATTCGACCATTTTGCCATTATTTCTAATTTTGAAGTTTTATATCTCAGATTTACATCTGCAAAAAATTTGTTGTTTTCATCAGATACAGCGTTGTTGTAGTAATGCTCTACACTACTCCCTATGCTCCAATTAGTCCAAGGAAAGAGATTAATGATTAGATAGTTGGATAATGATTGTATAGTAGGGTTCTCCTGTGTACTGTTTTCTATTGCTATTTTGCTGTTGTTCCACAATGAGGCGAGGCTAATACTGCCCCAGGAGGCTACTTGTGATTCTATAGTCGGTTTAACCCAGTAACCGTAATAGCGAAAATCTGTTAATTCCCCTTGATTCATTTGCACCGCCGACATTGTGTAGTAATTTGCCGATAAAGAAACCGTGCTATTGTTTAAAGCATAAAAAGCCTTGCTGATAGACCCGCCAATACCGTAAGTGTCGGAGGAAGTTGGTTGGTGAATCGCTTGTTGTATCTGTAAAATACCGTTATAACTCAGGTCGTACATCATATTGGAAGAAAAATGTTCGTACATTAAGTTAATGTTAAAGAACAAAGCTTTTAAGGGATTTCTGTAAGCAAAACTCAAGGCAGCGCTGTTGGTTGTTGCATCTGCCAGCGTGCCGTCATATTTGTTAAAGTTCCTGTAATTGCGCATAATGTAACCGGTGTAAGTATTATTGATGTTTCCTAAATTGTCGTACCTCCCGTAATTAGCCCGAATATTCCAGTAGCGATTCGGCCTGTATCTCACTATCAACGACGGATTGAATAAAACACGGTTTATTGTTTGCCGACTATCCGGCAGTTTATCGTTTATAAGCAAATGATTATAACTTATCGGCAACGAGAACTCTATTTCAAAACGTCGCCAGGCATAGCTGTAATTAGCCGACAAGAATACTTTGTATTTTTCCCAACCCAAATTGTTTTGCAAAGAATCGGGCGCAACAAGCATGGGTAAGCCGTTATTATCCCTTGCCTGTAGAAGAGACTGTAAGGATTGAACGGCGATGTCCAATCCTCCGTAATAATTTTGTCGAAAACCACGATTGGCAGTGGAAAAATTGAAGGAAGTGAGAGATACAAAATTATTAAAAGAAGTAGTTTGCCTCAATTGATTATACGGAAAGCCATTGCTCAGTATATCTTCATACAATCCCGGCTGTATGTGCAGCGATTGCGGGGTACGCACAAATCCATTGAAAGAATAAATACGATAACTTTTGTCGTTGGAAAAATTCCTTATAAATTCAAGTTTATTGGAAATATTATAAGAATTTGTATTTAATGCCTGATTAACAGTGTCAACAGTAGCAGCAATACCGGTATTATCCACCCACGAGGCCGTTACATCCAAGGCATTGGTAAGGTAAAACCTGTCTTGGTTTACAGTATATTTAACCGTGGTATTCAAATTGTTGATTTGCCGTACAGCATCCAATGTTTCATCTACTATTAGAATGTTATTATTTGGAAGATAATAAGAGGAACGTGACCGACTGTTGCTGTTTTGCCGGTCATTATAATAATTGACATTAGCAACAACTTCAGATTCATTGGGGAAGACACGTAAAATATTTGTACTAGCCATATTGATGTTGTTAAATAAATAGCGGTCAACCTTAATTTCGGGAGGTGTGGGTGCCAATACCGACAATAATTTCCCATCATACAGCATATTATCTCTATCGGAATAAAAAGCGGTTAACTCATTGGAAACATCGTTGCCGGAGTTATTTCCCTTGTACATATTAATGCTTTGCATTTTTCGGGCAAAATACAGGCTTATCAACTCATTTTCCCACAGCAAGGGCGCAGCCCCAAGTCCTATCTGAGCCATTGCGTTCCAAACACCGCGCACATTGCTTTTCAAAGTTAAGTTAATAGCCGCTTGGTCAGATGGCTGTGAATTAGCCAAGGCTTTTATGGGTTGATGAAATTCATAAACCTGCACCGAGGCTATATCCTGAACCGAAATATTATTGGTAGCAATAGCATAACGGCCTTGCAAAAGGTCTAAATTCTCTACATAAAATTTAATGATTGATTTTCCTTGGTACGATATTAATCCACTTTTGGAAACCTCTATGCCGGGCATTTTTTTTAGCACATCGCCTATTACGCGGTCGCTTTTGCCGGCAAAGGATGCTACAAAATACGTGAGGGTGTCGCCTTTTTGTGAAATAGGCTCCGCCTTTACCACTACTTCTTTCAAATTAACAGGGGCTTCGGCTAATGCAAAATTAAGTGTTTGCGAAAGGGGCCTAATTTCACGGATTACTTTTTCGTAATCGAAACCAGTTAAGGTAAGTTGCAGGCTATCAATGTTACCGTTATACTGCAACCGGTAATAGCCCTTGTTGTCGGATAAAGCATAAGCCAAGATATTGGCGCTGCCCTTGGGATTAAGCAGCACATTGATGCCTGCAAGGGCTTGCCCTGCCTTATCTGTAACAGTACCTTGAATAACAATTTGCCCCGATAAACAATGACTGCATAACAAAAAGCCGGCTACACAAACAATAAACA
>JAIRUB010000176.1 GCA_031254635.1 Prevotellaceae bacterium
GCCACAGCCAGCCCAGCCCGCTTGCGGGAGCGCTGTGAAACAGCGCGGGCGGAATTCATAGCCGCCATGGACGACGACTTCAACACCGCGCTGGCCATTTCCGTAATATTCACCTTCTGCCACGATTTGAACAGCTACCTAAGCGGCGAGCAAGCGCCTGCCCAAGCCGATATAACAGCGGCAGCGCAGCTTTTTACCGATTTCGAGGCCGTACTGGGCATGATAAAACCCCAAGCCAAGCAGGCAGGCGGCCTGGAAGAGCAGCTGTTACAGCTATTGCTAAGCGTGCGCGAACAAGCGCGCGCCAAAAAAGACTGGGCCTCCTCCGACGCCATCCGCGACGGCTTGAAGGAGCTAGGAATTACAATAGAAGATACGCCGCAAGGCGCAAGATGGAAGAGGGGCTAAGGCAACCCGAGCCATATGACTTTGCCATATGGCTGCAACATGACACTGGGGAGGGCCGACCCCCTATAAGGCGATTTGTTAGTGTGTAATGTCAAAAAAGAACGACATTATTTTGCCGACTGTTCTGATTGTGGGGACAATGAAACTCAATGGCTTCAAGTAAGACAGAAAACATATACCCTGTGCTTGAAGTGCAGCTCAAGCCATGTTCAAGCACAGCATTATTTTCGACTTGCCAAATCCTTTACCTAGAACGTGCCAAATCCTTTACCTAGAACATGCCAAATCCTCTACCCAAATGCCTCAAATCCTTTATCTAAAACGCGCTATTCCCTCTACCCACCATGTGCAAAACTGCTGGCTTTCAGTGACAGAATTATCCAGAATGTGGAGTACGCTATCAAATGGTTGAACGGCGAAATTCTGCAAGAAAGTATTGATGTGGCGGTGTTGAAGAAGTGAAGTAAAGTTCTCCCCTACTGCCGATCTTTCTGACGGAAAACATCTACGATGGTTTATGGATAAAGTCGGCCGCGATTGCATAGACGCGATGATAATTACCACAGGCGGGATAGCATATAGGCGCAAAGACGGGATAGCAGTAGTTCCGGCAGCTTTGCTTGGGGCGTAGTATTATAAATAGGAATTGTTATTATGTTTAAGCAGTTTGCGGGAGGTCGGGCATGAAATCCGAAAAGCAAATAGAGTTTGACTTTATTCAAAAACTTCAAGATCTAAAATATATATATCCTGAAGATATTTGCGATAAAGCGTCGCTTGAGGCTAATTTCAAAGAGCATTTTGAAAAGTTGAATCACGTAAAACTAAGCGATTTTGAATTCGCGCGCCTAAGAGAAAGTATTGTCACGCCGGATGTTTTCGCAGCCGCTAAAATGCTGAGAGAAATCAATACTTTTAAGCGTGATGATGACACTCCGTTGCAATATACCTTAGTTAATATAAAAGATTGGTGCAAAAATGAATTTGAAGTGATAAACCAACTGCGTATAAATACAGACAACAGCAGCCACCGATACGATGTCATTATCCTCATCAATGGCCTTCCTGCTGTACAGATAGAATTGAAGTCATTGCAAATCACTCCTAAAAAGGCGATGGAGCAAATCGTCAACTATAAAAATGACATTGGCAATGGGTATACCAACTCACTGCTTTGCTTTATACAGCTTTTTATCGTGAGCAATGAAAGCAACACATATTATTTCGCCAATAATCAGCAAGAGCATTTTTGCTTTAATGCAGACGAGCGGTTTTTGCCAATTTATCAACTTGCAGATGAAGATAACAAAAAAATCGCCCATTTACATGATTTTGCGGAAGTGTTTTTACGCAAATGCACCCTTGGCCAACTAATAAATCGATATATGGTGCTTGTTGCAAGTGAACAAAAACTGATGATTATGCGCCCTTATCAGATTTATGCCGTGAAGGCGATAATGGATTGTATCGAACAAAACCGCGGCAATGGATATATTTGGCATACTACTGGAAGCGGCAAAACGCTGACATCATTTAAGGCTTCAACGCTTATGAAGGATAATCCTGATATTGAGAAATGTTTATTTGTCGTTGATAGAAAAGACCTCGACAGGCAGACACGAATAGAATTTAACAAATTTCAAGAAGGTTGCGTTGAAGAAAACACTAATACCGAAAGCCTTGTAAAACGCCTTACTTCCGACGACTATCGGGATAAAGTTATTGTTACAACAATTCAAAAACTTGGGCTTGCTCTTGATGAAAGTAGCAAGCGTAATCAAGATAAGAAGAAAAAGGGTATATCAACATACAAAGAACGTTTATTAAAACTTAGCAATAAACGCATTGCAATTATTTTCGATGAGTGCCATCGCTCACAATTTGGTGATAATCATGAGGCGATAAAAAGCTTTTTCCCTAAAGCACAGCTTTTTGGATTTACCGGAACGCCGATATTTCCGGAAAACTCATCATTTAAGCGGATTGATGGTACTGTTGGTTCATATATCACCACGAAAGATGTTTTTGAAAAAGAGCTCCATGCTTATACCATAACAAATGCCATTGATGACCGTAATGTATTGCGGTTTCATGTTGATTATTTTAAACCGGATGAAAATGCAAAATCCGTTATTATCACTGATGAAGTTAATAAGAGGAAGGTCGCTGAGACAATAATAAAAAAACATGATACCGCTACAAACGGCAGGCGGTATAATGCGATTTTTGCGACGGCCTCTATCAATGATGCGATTGAATATTTCGAGCTGTTTAAGACTATACAGAATGAATTTAGGAACAGCGACGAAAGGGCTTTTGCCCCGCTGAACATCGCCTGTGTTTTTTCTCCTCCGGCAGAGGGAAATCAAGATGTTAAACAGCTTCAGGAAGATTTGCAACAAGAAAAATCCGATAACGAAAAAGAACCGGAGAGAAAAAAAGCTGCATTAAAAGCAATTATTGATGATTATAACCAGCAATATGGTACGAACCACAGTATAGCTGAGTTCGATTTATACTACCAAGATATACAGCAGCGCATAAAAGACCAAAAGTATCCTAACTCCGATTATCCGTACGAAAAGAAAATTGATGTGATAATTGTTGTTGATATGCTTTTAACTGGTTTTGATTCCAAATATCTAAATACGCTTTACGTTGATAAAAACTTAAAACAACACGGGCTAATTCAAGCATTTTCGAGAACCAATCGTGTTTTGAATGACACTAAGCCTTATGGAAACATTCTTGACTTTAGAGGTCAAGAAAAAAGTGTAGATGAAGCTATTGCGCTATTTTCTGGAAAAGACAATAGTGCTAAGGCAAAGGAAATCTGGCTTGTCGACCCTGCCCCGGTTGTGATAGATAAGTTGGGCAAAGCGGTTGCTGAGCTTGAGCAATTTATGCTATCACAAGGGTTAGAGTGCAAACCGGAGCAAGTAAGCAATTTAAAAGGAGATATAGCGCGAGGCGAATTTATTAATAAGTTTAAAGAAATACAGCGCCTTAAAACACAGCTTGACCAATATACAGAAATTAAACAAGAACAGGCGGATAAAATTGAAGAATTATTGCCCGAAGATACTTTGCGAGCATTCCGCGGTGTTTACATTGAAACGGCACAAATGTTAAAAGCACAGCAGGGAAAAAATATTGAAGGCAAAGACCCTGTGCTTGAAGAACTAGATTTTGAGTTCGTTCTGTTCTCATCTGCGATAATTGATTATGACTATATTATGTCGTTAATATCGAAGTATACGCAGCCAGATGTACCCAAGAAAGAGAAAATGAGCCGCGAACAGCTGATTAGCCTGCTATGCTCAAATTCTAATATGATGGAGGAGCGCGAAGATATTATTTCTTATATCAGCACATTGGAAACAGAAAAAGGGTTAGATGAGAATGCTATTAGAACCGGATACCAAGAATTCAAAACAGAGAAATTGGCAAAAGGGATTGAATCGCTTGCCAATAAACATGGATTAATGCCTGAGTCGTTACAAGCCTTCGTGGATGAAATTATGGGGCGCATGATTTTTTACGGCGAAAAACTAAATGACCTACTGGAGCCTTTGGGGCTTGGTTGGAGAGATCGGACAAATAAGGAACTTGAGCTAATGGAGGATTTGATACCTCTTCTAAAAAAACTTGCAGACGGACGTGTGATTGCGGGGTTGAAGGCTTATGAATAAGAAAGAAAATACAGGATTGGTGCCGAAATTAAGATTTCTGGAATTTAATAGCGAAGAAGCCTGGATAAGATCAAAGATTAGGAAATACTTAAAAGAAAGCAAAGTAAAAGGAAATACTGGCGATACCGCAAAAAGGCTTACTGTTAAATTATGGGGAAATGGTGTTTTCGAAAAAAAAGATACTCTGCGAGGGAGCGAAAATACTCAATATTACAGACGCAAGTCAGGGCAATTCATATATAGCAAACTTGATTTTTTGAATCAAGCATTTGGAATAATTCCAGAACATCTGGATAATTATGAATCCACCGTCGACTTACCTTGTTTTGATATTGATAAGGATCTTGATTCGAAATTTTTACTTGAATATGTTCAACGTAAAAGCTTTTATAATAAATATGGCAAAATAGCTGATGGGGGTAGGAAAGCCAAGCGTATTCAAATTGAAACATTTTTGGAATTTCCAATTTATCTACCTAAGCTCCCAGAACAACAAAAAATTGCCAATTGCCTTACCTCGCTTGATGAGCTTATCACCGCCGAGAGTAGAAAACTTGAAATACTCAAAAAGCACAAAAAAGGCTTGATGCAGAAGCTATTTCCCGCTGAGGGTAAAGCTGTGCCGGAGATTCGGTTTATAGGCTACTCTGATGCTTGGGAACGACGGAAGTTGGAGGATGGAACACACAAAATTGGAGATGGCATTCATGGAACACCTATTTATGAGGACAATGGAAAAATCGCATTTATAAACGGAAACAATTTGGTTAATGGGCAAATCAACATTACAAGCCAAACAAAATTTGTAAGCGAATCGCAAATAACCGCAAATGATAGAAGTTTGAATGACGATACAATTTTGATGTCCATTAACGGAACAATCGGGAATCTTGCTTGGTATAAAGGCGAAAACATTATGTTAGGTAAGAGTGCCGCATATTTAGAAGTTGATAGCTTCGATAAAGCTTTTATGTACATACTTTTGCAAACAGATTCTGTGAAAAAGCATTTCCTTGATAATTTAACAGGTGCTACAATAAAAAACTTAGGGTTGAAGACGATTCGAGAAACCCCAGTAACAATACCTTCTCCTCCCGAACAAAACGTTATTGGCGAATTTTTCAGAAACCTTGACGAATTGATAACCGCACAAGCAGAAAAAATCGAAGTCTTAAAACTACATAAAAAAGGCTTAATGCAAGGGTTATTTCCTTCTACTCAGGAGGTAATCGAATGAGGAGCAAAACTTTTCCAAACCTGAAGAAGCTCGCCCAACATATGCGCGATGTGCTTGGCGACAAAAAGTGTTATCTGGTTTTTGCACATAATGGAATAGGGAAAACAAGACTTTCCAGTGCTTTTAAAGATTTGGGCAAAAAGACTATTCGCGAAACCGGAGAAATAACAGCAGATACACTTTATTTTAATGCGTTTACCGAAGATCTTTTCACATGGAATAATGATTTGGATGGCGATACAGACAGAAGACTGTTATTCAATAAGGATTCTCGCTTTTTCAGCGGTTTGGAAGGCTTTGCAATTGAAACCCGTATCCGCGACCTTTTAGGCATATATGCAGATTTTAAGTTTAAGATAATGTATGAAGAAGGATACGTTATTTTTTCTCGCGAAGTCAAAAAAGGCAACAATACTGTGACAGAAGACTATATTAAGATTTCACGTGGCGAGGAAAATATCTTTATTTGGTGCTTCTTCCTTGCCGTAGCGCAATTGGCGATAGAAGGTATTCCCGAATATTCATGGGTGAAATACATATACATTGACGACCCAATATCATCATTGGATGATAATAATGTTGTTGCCGTTGCCTGCCATCTTGCACGACTACTCAAAAACAGCGACATAAAAACGGTTATTTCAACGCACCATACATTGTTTTTTAATGTAATGTATAACGAGTTAAGAAGGGACGAATCGGTAAAGCGTTTTCTTGGCAAAAATAATGAAACCGGAAAATATGTTACCCGCGATACAGGAGATACTCCGTTTTTCCATCATGTTGCTTTATTGCAGCAGTTGAAAGAAGCGGCGGACTCTGGGAAATTATATACATACCACTTTAATGTTCTTAGAAATATCCTAGAAAAAACAGCGGCATTTCATGGGTTCGAAAAGTTTTCTGATTGTATAAAGCGAGATGATTTAGACTTGGACGGAGCAATTCATTTACGAATGACCAACCTATTAAGTCATGGCGCTTATTCAATATTCGAGCCTCTTGAAATGGTCGAGGACAACAAGAGAATATTCCGAGAAATCTTAGATGGCTTTTTGGAAATGTATAAATTTAACGAAGAATTATTTGGAAGGGAATAGAGGGAATTTACATATGAATGATATACAGCAAAAACAATTAGGCGCAACATTGTGGAATATAGCCGATAAACTTCGCGGAGCTATGAACCCTGATGATTTTCGTGATTATATGTTGTCATTTCTTTTCCTGCGCTACCTTTCAGATAATTATGAAGAAGCCGCAAAGAAGGAACTTGGCAGCGATTACTTGCAATGTGAAGAAGAAATAAAAGTGATTTACTCCGCTGCTAACCGGGATGAAATGATTCTATTGGTAAAAGAGCAGGTAGTAGATTATTATGAAAAACAGCAATTGGGCGTGACGGCAAAGCAGATGATGGTTGATGATTCTCTTGCAATACTGGAGAACAAAAACCTAACTCCGCTTTTGATATGGTATGCAAAAAACACAGATCAGGTGACAACATTTGAAAAACAAATGCGACGTAAAGTTCATTTTGTGATTAAGCCATATTATCTGTGGAGCAATATATATGAGTTATCTCGAATTCAAAGCAAGGACTTGTTAAAAACCTTGCAGGCGGGTTTTAAATATATCGAAAACGAATCTTTTGAAAGCTCATTTCGTGGTTTATTCTCAGAAGTAAATCTTGATTCTGATAAGCTAGGAAGAAGTTATGAGGCCCGCAATACAATGCTATGTTCAATTATAACCGAAATTGCCAAAGGGCTCTCTGAATTTTCTAATGAAAGCGACCTTTTAGGGAACGCCTATGAATATTTGATTGGTCAATTTGCGGCAGGTTCAGGAAAAAAAGCCGGGGAGTTTTATACGCCTCAGCAGATTTCCACTATTCTTTCCCGCATTGTCATACTTGATAGCCAAAACCCCAGCGCGGGCAAAAAGAAATATATCAATAATTTGTTGGACTTTGCTTGTGGTTCTGGTTCGCTTTTAATCAACGTTAAAAAACAACTTGAACCAAATAGTATCGGACAGATATATGGACAAGAAAAGAACATCACAACTTACAACCTTGCACGTATGAACATGCTTCTTCATGGATTCAAAGATTCCGAATTTCAAATATTTCATGGAGATTCGCTGTCAAATGACTGGGATGTCTTGAATGAGATGAACCCTGCAAAAAAGTTAAAGTGTGATGCAATCGTAGCAAATCCTCCATTCAGCTATCGTTGGGAACCAAGTGAAACATTGTCTGAAGATTTTCGCTTTTATAGCTACGGGCTTGCCCCAAAATCGGCGGCTGATTTTGCTTTTCTTCTGCATGGCTTTCATTTTTTAAGTGACGAAGGTACTATGGCTATTATATTACCCCATGGGGTTTTGTTCCGTGGCGGCGTAGAAGAAAAAATCAGAACGAAGCTCCTCAAGTATGGTAATATTGATACAATTATTGGTTTGCCATCCAATCTCTTTTTCTCTACCGGTATCCCTGTTTGCATTCTTGTACTCAAAAAATGCAAACAGTTTAATGACGTGCTGTTCATTAACGCAAGCGAATATTATGATAGAGGTAAACGCCAAAATGTCCTATTACCGGAACACATCGACAAAATAGTGAAAACATATCAGTTCCGCACGGACGACGATAAAAAATATTCACGCCGTGTTTCAATGGAAGAAATTGAAAAAAACAATTATAACCTAAATATATCAAGGTATGTAAGCACCGCTGTAGAAGAAGAAGTTGTTGACCTTGCAGAAGTGAAAAAGAATCTTGACGAAACCGAGGCTGCCATTAGAAACGCAAAGGCTAAGCATAATCAATTTTTAAAAGAACTTGGTTTGCCTGAGTTGCTATAATGAAAAGGTGATTGTGTGAAGTTAATCCTTTTAACCCTCGTGACAGAAAGCAAAAAAAATACGGTATGAGCTGTATAAGTAGTATCACGGGTAGTATCACAGGTAGTATCACGGGTAGTATCACGGGTAGTATCGCGGGTAGTATCACGCAAAGTGAAAACTATGATAAATCGGAAATCAGGAAACATTACCTGTGTAACTTGACTTATTCGTGTTGATATGCTATTGTTTATGAGAACAGCATTGAGAACAGTATTGAGAACAGCATTGAGGACAGCATTGAGAACAGCAAAATATATATAATGGAGCCGCAAATATGGCAATACCGATCAACATCAACGATTTAATAAACCGGCGGGTTATTGAAGGCGCCCGGATTGAATACAAAGCTAACTGGAACCCCGAGCCAGTTTTGCACACTATATGCGCCTTCGCAAACGACACGGACAATTGGGGCGGTGGTTATATTGTGCTTGGTATTGAAGAACAAGACGGATTGCCGCGCCTACCTATATCTGGGATAACAAAAAGCTCTGTTGAAAAAATAAGTAGAGAACTCCTCAATGTTTGTAATCTGATTGAACCCAGATACATCCCTGTTTCAGAACATTTTGTTTATAATGGCAAAGATTTGCTTGTATTATGGGTTCCGGGCGGTTCAAACAGACCATATAAGTGCCCGGAAAGGCTCTCGGCGCCTTTTGGCAAGTCGTACTATATTCGCCGGTTATCCAGTACGATTAAGGCAAACGCGAAAGATGTACAAGAATTATTTGCCCTTTCAGAAACCATTCCATATGATGACCGGATAAACCCCAAAGCAGATGTTGAAGATCTACGCCCGGCGCTTATAATCAATTTTCTTCATGAGGTTCAAAGTGGGCTTTATGAGCCAGCGAAGACAATGCAGCTTCGCTCACTGGCACTCGACTTGAGAATTGCGGAGGGCCCGGCTGAGTATTTTAAACCGCTTAATGTGGGGCTTATGTTCTTTAATGACCGCCCGGACAACTATTTTAGGTATGCGCGAATAGAAGTCGTGGATAAACCGGATGAAACCGGTACCGGCATGACTGAAAAAATATTCACCGGGCCATTGGACCGGCAGTTACGCGATGCGCTGGCCTACATTAGAAACTATATTATCAAAGAAAAAATCGTCAAACACGCGAACGTGGCTGAAGCGGAGAGAATCTATAATTTCCCCTACGCCGCAGTTGAGGAAGGGCTTTCAAATGCTGTTCACCATAAAGATTACCAGGTTCCGGAACCAATTACTGTAACAGTAACTCCGGAAAAGATGGAGATTCTCAGTTTTCCAGGACCGGACAGGTCAATTTCGGATGAGAGCATCCAGACATTGCGGATGGTTGCCACCAGGTACCGTAACCGGCGAATAGGCGAATTTTTGAAAGAGCTACGTTTGGTGGAAGGAAGAAACACAGGTATACCCTCTATGCTACGCGCCCTTGCTGGCAATGGATCCGCGTTGCCCTTGTTTGAAACAGATGATGATAGGAGCTACTTCCGTGCTACTTTCTTGGTGCATAGCGCTTTTGTAGATGATAAGAAAAATGCTGAGCTCAAACCTACAAAGCGTAAGAAAAAGGCAGATGTGAAAGCCGCTGTGCTGGAAGCGCTCGCCACAGATATCTTATCCTCGCAGGAGCTGGCCGCTGAAGTGGGATACTCAACGCACAGAAGTGGGGCGTTTTACCGAATAGTCAATGAATTGGTCGAGGAAGGCAAAATTGCCTATACGAATCCCGATAAGCTAAGTGATAGCAATCAAAAAATATATAAGAGATAATCTGTAAAAGCAGTATCACAGGTAGTATCACCATCAATCAAACGCAAGGTGAAAACGTGGATAAACCGGAAAACGAAAACAATACAAAAAACTCGCCACTGGCCCTGGCCTATATCGGCGATGCTGTGTACGAGCTGGCTGTGCGGGAGCATCTGCTGAAAAGCGGGGCCTGCAAGGTGGGGGAGCTGCATGATAAGGCG